>CADCPU010000163.1 GCA_902803365.1 Oscillospiraceae bacterium | reverse complement strand
TGCATCACGCAGGAAGCGGATGATGTGCTTTGTTGTAGTACCACGTACGAGAGAGTCGTCGACGATACAGATCCTCTTGCCCTTGATGGCGGACTTAAGGACTGCGAACTTCATGCGGACAGCAAGTTCACGCTGACCCTGTGTTCCCTGGATAAATGTACGGCCTACATAACGGTTCTTCAAAAGACCTGCGCCGTAAGGGATTCCGCTGCCCTGTGAGAAACCTACTGCAGCAGGGTTACCTGAGTCAGGTGCACCGATTACGATATCGCAGTCGCAAGGCTGTTCCTTAGCAAGGAACTTACCTACGTTAACGCGGGAATCGTATACGCTCGAACCGTCGATAACGCTGTCAGGTCTAGCATAATATACATATTCAAAGATACAGACTCTTCCGTCCTCGAGCGTGCACTTGTTGCCGTCAACTGTGTAGAAAACGGAACTAACACCCTTGTCGGAGATAGTGATGACCTCACCCGGATCGATGTCACGGATGATCTCAGCTCCGATAGCGTCGAATGCGCAGGACTCGGATGAGAGCATGTACTTGTCATCCTTCTTAGCAAGGATCAGAGGACGAAGACCCAGAGGATCTCTTACGCCGATGATCCTGTCAGGTGTCTGGAAGATAAGAGCATAAGCGCCCTTGAGGCCCTTCATCGTCTCGAGGACCGCTTCTTCGGTAGTCTCGGTCTTGACCTGGTTCCTGGAATAAAGAGACATGATAACTTCTGCCTCTGTATTTGTCTGGAAGATCGCACCCTGATTGATGAGCTCGTTCCTGATGGAATTAGCATTCAGGATCCTGCAGTTAGTGGAAAGTGCGATATGACCTGTTCTGGACTTGATGGAGAGAGGCTGCATTGCGTCGATAGCAGGCTCAGTCTCGGAAGCGAGCTTTGCAGTACCGATAGCGCTGTGGCCTTCGAGTGTTGATAATGTGATGTCATCGAAAACGTCTGCTACAAGACCGATAGCCTTGTGCGACATGAATGTGCCGTTGTTGTTTACGGTAATGCCCGCAGACTCCTGGCCTCTGTGCTGAAGTGAAAAGATTCCGTAGTATACGGTCTTTGCAACGTCATTGTCCTTGTGTGAGATATCGTAACAACCGAAAATACCGCTCATTTGCTATTAGCCCTCCATATTTGCGATCTTGTCCTGAAGTCTTGTATTTCTCTCATCGACCGAAGCCGCGAGTGAAGCCTTATAATCTGCAAGTTTCGAAGAAAGTTCCTCATCGCTCAATGCGAGGATCTGTGCTGCGAGGATAGCTGCATTAGCGCCGCCGTCGATAGCAACCGTTGCTACCGGGATACCTGTCGGCATCTGAACCGTTGCATAAAGAGCATCTACGCCGTTCAAAGCGCCGCCCTTGCAAGGAACGCCGATAACAGGAAGCACAGTGTTGGCAGCGAGTACGCCGCCCAAGTGTGCTGCAAGACCTGCTGCAGCGATGATGATCGAATAACCGTTGGATCTTGCTTCCTTGGCGATCTTAAATGCCTTGTCAGGTGTTCTGTGAGCAGAACATACTACTGCATCAAAACCGATATTGAACTTCTTAAGCATCTTGAAACAACCTTCCATGACCGGAAAGTCGGAATCAGATCCCATTACTACGAGAACTTTGCCCATATTATCTCTCCTGTAAAAAACAAAAATACCTTTTGATTATATAACAAAGAGCGCGTTCACTTAAGATGGAATTTGCATAAAATCCCACAAATTTTTTATTCGTCCTCTTGTGACCACTCGAGGCGGTCCAAAACGCGATAATATTCCTTTGAAGCCCACTCGTAAGGCTTAGGACAATAATCGTTTCCGGGCCAGACAGTCGTCTGACAATACGGGATTACATTAAGCTTATAGGACTCGACAAAAGAATCGGTCGGATCCATCGTAAATTCGCACTGCAAGATCACGGAATCCGGATCACCGAGCGAAGTATTGCCGCCAAAACAGAAGTTTGACAGGCAGTATGCGATATATCTTCCGTTGTAGAGTTCGATAGGCTGAAGTCTGTGCGGATGAGTTCCGATAACGATATCAGCTCCGTAATCGATGAGGTCGTGACCGAGAGAGACCTGGTCCTGACGCGGCTGATAGTCTTTTTCGATGCCCCAATGGCAAGAGATTATAACGATCTGACAACCCTCGCCGCGAAGCTTGTCGATCGCATTATACATGGCCTGTCTGTCATTCGG
>CADCPU010000162.1 GCA_902803365.1 Oscillospiraceae bacterium | reverse complement strand
ATCCTGATCGCACTGATCTTCGAGATATGCTTTGTCTTTAAACTTAAGAAACGAATCGTACTTCCGGTCGTTTTCTCGATCCTGATCGTTATTCCGGGTATCTTATTGTTCAATCATTTAAGAACGATCTTGTCCATCAAGAAGGTCGCGGACGGTTTTTATACGCTCGAAAACTATGAGTGTACAGATACTCAAGGTATGCTCGCTTCAGACTCGGGCAACATCGAAGAACTCCTGACGTGGATCCTTGATAATCATCTTTTCGGACTTCAGTATGATATGGATGAAGAGAAACTCAAGTTCGGATGTGCGGCATTTGCTGCGATCTCTCCTGATAATGAGCACATCTTCGGCCGTAATTTTGACTACCCTGAGACAGACATCGTGATGGTACATTCTCATCCTGAAGGAGCCTATGAATCTATAGGCGTCGCTGATCTCGGTGTCTTGGGTGTCGGTCAGACAGAGAGCATCAAATCCGACTCGGCTATGGGCAGGTTTTATATGATCATCACTCCTTATATTGTTGTTGATGGTATAAATGAGAAGGGCTTAGGCGTAAGCATCCTCGAACTTAATATGGATGAGACTCACCAGGATACAGGCAAGCCTGATCTTCTGATCTTCTGCGCAATAAGAGGAATACTCGATAACTGTGCTTCGGTCGATGAGGCTGTGGAATTCCTGCGTTCCTACGATATCCAGTCAGGACTTGATGTGACCTATCATCTTTTTATCACTGATACATCCGGCAGATACGTAGTCGTTGAGTGGCTCGGAAATGAGATGTTCGTAGTTGAGCAGCCATACTGTACCAACAGCGTACTTACGCCTGGCGAGTATTATGATATGGGTGATCCGGATGAGCGACTGGGCGTTATGCAAGAAGCGCTCGGTTCAGATCGCATCGCAACAGAAGAGGAAGCCATGGCGATCCTCGATAAAGTACACAATAAGAAACTGACGGAATGGTCCTGCGTCTATAATCTGGACAGATTCACCGTGGATATCTGTACGGATTCAGATTACGAGCAGGTCTATTCCTTAAGTGCGGACGATATGTAACAGGTTGCTGTTCCCGATCATTGCGGATCACCATACACATCAGCGAGTGTCTCGTCAAGCGTATTCTCAAAATCATTAATGGCAGTGGGGAAGAGTTTCTTATTGCGAGTTTGATCTACACCATGGATCCTGTCTTCAAAGCTGTTGGCGAAGAATTCGGCGCACAGAGGCTGTCCGTCAGTGTCAGAGATCTTAATGACGAATAGAACACGTTCATATGTGAAATACTTAACTTTTGTCCAGTACGAATTGTTTGTGAGGTATTTTTTCAGATCTTTGGCATTTTTGATTTCAGGTTGAGAAGGGCTATCAGGGTTGATGGCATGGGAATCGCCTACAGCTCCCAACTTGTTATTTGTTATTCCTCCGATCAGATCGCCTGCAACTACTGTCTCATCAGATATGTCGATAATGCCTTCATGCGGTTCGATCGTAAATGTAGCCCCGGCTTCATCGAAGATATAGTCTCGGTATCCGAAGTATTTTCTCAGGTCGTTATATGCTTTTTTTACTTTCTTGTTGCCGGATATCAGTTTTTTATAATACTTGTGATCATCAGGTTTGGAAACATTAACATTATCCTGGGAAATGAGTAAGAAATAAAGTGTACTAAGATCTTTTTCGGATAACTTATAACCACGGTTTTCTACCGCAGTTTCAAAAACAGTATAAAAATCATCGTAGATATCAGAACAATATTTGTACGAAACATATCTGGTTGTTCTGTCCCAAGGACCCGTTTCATTTTCGAACAACAGATCATCGAGCCCGTGACCGAATTCATGGAAGAAACCACAGTCAAGATCGTTTTCTGTTCGGCAATCTTTTTCCATATTTAGCGATATAACTTCACTGTTCGGATCATACTCTGAAGTTTTATCTCCACTAAGTGCCTTTAGCTCCAAATATGGCAGATATGCCAATACCAGCTGTCTTTCTCTTGTCCCGGCAGTATACAGTTCATATTTAATGATCTCTATGTTGGAGGCCGTGATCTTCGAATCATATTTGGAGTTCTTCATAGCCGGTTCGAAAAAACTGTTCATGACTTGAGCGGCCAGTGGATTTAATATCTCATAGACTGATATACATGCTTTAAGCGGCTCCTCAGGCATAGTGAGAACATTGACAAAAGAATCATAACGGTTGAGCTTATAATACTTGTACATTTCATTTAGTACAGGCAGATATCTTACTCTGCAAGCAATGCCCTCTTTTTTGACCTTTTCAGTTATCTGCATCGCAAAAGTATCTATATATGATTTCTCGTTATCAGTGATCGGCTCTCCGTTCGTGAGCTTTTTGATGAGGCGATCTGCTAGACTTGCTATTAGTTCTCCGTTCGGACTGGTATCCTTGGACAGTTTTAATACGGTATCCCAGACGGCCTTTTTCGTTAATTTAATATAGCGAGATGACGATCCGGCATCATTGATGGATCGGATCGTTACGGGGCGCCCCTGATATTTTCCGGTACTGTTTAAGGCATCATCAAGATTTTGCAGTATTATATTTGCTTCCGTAATGATTTGGTTTATCTCATTGGCTGTTGTACAGACTGAAGTTGCTGCTGCGTTAGCATCAAAATAAAAAAATCCAATCGAATTCTAAGTGCATCTAGTTTTTTCTTTGCTTTAGTGATCCTTGTCTGCGCATCTTTTGCTGCTTCCAAGCATTCTGTCACGGAAGCATCGAAGACGTAGTTGTATGGAACCACGTTGGAAATTGATTTGTAATAGTCAGACTCATCTACGGATTCTTTTACCGTGTTGCTCTCCTCCATGATCTTAGTCTGGTAATCGTTTGAATAGTATCTCATATCATATTTTCCTTTTCACTTATTTGATGCGCAGGATCATTGCATATCGTCAGGAACATAGGCGGTCGCCTCGTTAAGCGTGTTCTCAAAGTCGTTAATGGCAGTAGGGAAGAGCTCTTTGTTGAGTTTCTGATCGATTCCGCGGATCCTGTCTTCAAAACTGTCAGCGAAGAATTCAGAGCACATAGCTTCCCCGTCAGTATCAGATATCTTAACAAATGGTAAGATCTTACGAGTTGTGAATCTGCCGACTTCGTTCCAATATGAATTGTTGGAGAGATACTTTTTCAGATCCTTTGCACTTTCTATTTCAGGTTCGGACGGACTGCCCGGGTTGAGTGAATGTGAACCGTCTACAGCTCCTAACTTCAAGTTGGTAAATGCTCCAAACAGATCACCTGCAACAGTAGTAGTATCATAACTGCCGATAAAGCCCGGGTGCCGCTCGACTGTAAACGAGGAATTTGTCTCGTCTACGATATAATCTCGGTATCCAAAGTAGTTTCGCAGGCTGTTATATGCTTGTTTTACTTTTTTGTTGCCTGAGATCAGTTTTTTATAGTACTGATCATCATCCGGATAGGAAACATTAACATTATCTTTAGATTCGAGAAGCAAATAAAGATCAGATCGTTCGTTGGCTGATAATTTAATACCAAGCTTGTCTATCGCATCATCCAGATCCTTGTAAAAATCGTTGATGACATCTGAATAGTAATTATACGATGCATATTTAAGGATCCTTTCGGTAACCTCTTCTTCTTGATCATCAAATAACAGATCATCAAGTCCATGACCGAATTCATGGAAGAAACTGCAGTCAAACCCCATTACTTCTGTTCGACAATCTTTTCCCAGATTAAGCTCCAAACGTCCTTGGTCCGGATCATATGCTGCAGTATCATTATAGGTCAGAGTCCTCAGCTTCATATATGGCAAAAATGCAAATACAAGTCGTCTTTCTCTCGCTTCGGCGGTATACAGATCATATTTAATGATCTGTATATTTGAAGCCAGGATCGAGTCATCGTACTCTATTTCCAGCCAAGCCGGTTCGAAAAATCTGTTCATGATCTGAGCGGCTGTCGGATTTAATAGCTCATAGACAGTGATACAATCCTCAAGTGTCGTTTCAGGCATACTGCCGGCATCGTCGTAGGAATCGTAGCGGTTGAGTCTGAAATATTTATACAACTCGTTTAATGCCGGCAGATATCTTACTCTGGTGGAAATGTTTCCGTTATCGATCCTGTCCTTGATCAGCTTAACGAAAGAATCTATATAAGCCCGCTCGTCACTGGTGACACACTGTCCGGCATTGAGTTTGTTAATGACACGTTTGAGAAAAAATGTAATTATATCCGGGTTTGGACTGCCATCCTTGGACAGATTACAAACGATATTATCCCAGGCGAGTCTTTTCGCATCCTCAAATATCCAAGATGCTCCCGCGTCATTGATGGATCGGACAGTTACGGGACGCCCCTCATATTTTCCTGTGCTGTTTAAGGCTTCATCAAGGTTTTGCAGTATTCTGTTGGCTTCCGATATAATGCTGTCTATCGTTTTGGCCGTTGTAATGACCGAGTCTGCCGCTTTGTCGACAGAACCGTAAAATCTGTTAAGTTCAGTGCAAAGCTGTGTCAATTTATTCTTGGCCTTATAGACGCTTGAGTCGGCGGACCAAGCTGCTCTGGAGCATTCCTCCACGGAAGGATCCTCACTGCCCAGAGAATCTCTGAAGTCAGTTACAGCGCTGACATAGTTCACTTCATCAACGGAATTATTGGCTCTGTTGATCTGATCCGTAAGCCTTGTTCTGTAATCGTTCGAATAGTATCTCATTTCAGTAAACCTCACTGTACGTCGTCAGGAACCTTGGCGAGTGCACCGTTTAGTGTCTTATCAAAGTCCTTAATAGCCGTAGGGAAGAACTCTTTGTTTTTCGTCTGATCGACTCCGAAGATCCTGTCTTCAAAACTGTCAGCGAAGAATTCAGAGCACAAAGGTTGTTCATTAACGTCAGGGATCTTAAAGACCTTTAACACACGATCATATGTGAAATATTCAACTTGAGCCCAATATGAATTTTCGGAGATGTGTTTTTTCAGATCCTTCGCACTTTTTATCTCAGACTGAGAAGAGGGTTCGGGAATGATCGTATGCGCACCGGCTGCGGCTCCCAGCTTTCCGTTTGTTATTCCGCTGAACATATCGTCTGAAAGTGAAGTCTCAGCTGTAATATCGAGAACACCCGCGTGCTGTTTGAAACCATATTTAGCCCCCGCTTCATTAAAGATGTACTCTCTGTATCCGAAGTATTTCCGCAGGTCATTATAGGCATTCTTAACATTCTTGCTGCCTGATATCAGCTTTTTATAGTACTTGTGATCATCCGACTTAGAGACATTAACGTTATCTTGGGACTTGAGCAGGGCATTAAGGTCAAATAACTCGTCTTTGGATAGCTTACAATCAAGGTTGTCTATCGCTGTATCGATAGCTGTGTTAAAATCGTTGTAGATGTCATTCGCATATTTGCATGATACATAATTAAGGATCCGGTCTTTGGTTCCCTTTTCGTCGTCCAATAACAGGTCATCAAGTGCGTGACCGAATTCGTGGAAGAAGCTACAGCCGGATCTGCTGAATTTTCCCAGATTAAGTTTCAAGACCCCAAGATACGGATCGTAACTTGCAGTATCATCTCCGGTCAGAGTGCATAATTTCAGATATGGTAAGAATGTAAGCACCAGACGTCTTTCTCTTGCCTCTGCAGTATACAGATCATATTTAATGTAATCGATGTTGGAAGCCGTGAGAGCGTCATCGTAATCGATTTCCAACCAGGCCGGCTCGAAAAATTTGTTCATGATCTGAGCAGCTTTCGGATTTAATATCTCATAGACTGCTATACAGGCCTCGAGGGTTTCCTCAGACATGCAGGTGGCATCATACTCGCCTTCAAAGCGGTATATCTTATAAAAATTAAACAGTTCACTTAATACCGGCAGATATCTTACCCTGGTGGCAATATCTCCTTTATTTACTTTGGCCTTGATCTTCATGGCGAAAGTGTTTACATAGTCTTGTTCGGTTCTGCAATACTCGCCGCGTGCGATTTTTTTCTTTAAACAATTAAGGAAAAACATCGCCGCATCCGGATTTACGCTGCCGTTCTCAGACAGATCGTATACGATGTCTTTCCAAATGTTATATTTGCGGAGATCAAGTGCGTACCTTGCTCCTGCGTCATTGATGGAACGTACGGTTACGGGACGCCCCTGATATTTACCTGTGCTGTTTAAGGCATCATCAAGGTTTTTGAGTGTATTGGCGGCGTCGGTAACAAGATGATTTATTGACTGAGCTATATTAATGACAGATTCTGCCGCCTTGTCGGCAGAATCGTAGAATCTGTCGAGCTCATCGCAAAGCTTTTCCAGTTT
>CADCPU010000161.1 GCA_902803365.1 Oscillospiraceae bacterium | reverse complement strand
TAAGGGATGGAGAATGCTTCCAAAACAGCCTGAAGTTCGCCGTTCTCACCGTGGGAACCGTGAAGTCCCAGGAATACGGAATCAGCTTCCTTACATGCCTCGATCACCCTTGGTCCGAGCCATTCTGTTCTTCCGAACTTGGCCATAAGCGCGTCAAGATCCGGCTCCTCTTCAGGGATCTCGTAGGAGAACTTGTCGCTCAATCCCTCCCTGTAGATCGAATCAAGATCGACGCCTTCTTCGATGCCTTCATAGAGATCAACTACCGCAACCTTGTGGCCCTTTGCCAACAATGCATTTGCGATAAGGCTTGCCGATGTTTTCGATACGTCACGCTCAGGGCTTATTCCGCCCGCCAATACCAGGATCTTCATAGTAAATCACTCCCGTGGGTTTCTTGTTTTATTTGTCGATTGTAGCATTCTTTTTTGCCGTAAAAGCCCGCGATACCGATGTTTAAATGAACTGTATACTTAACGTAACAAATTTGTATTTTTCATATCAAAGCGCTTTTGATACCATATGTTTGTATTAATTTATTTATATATATGGGGGTGCTCTATGCTGGCTCTTTTATTTATAGCGGTTTGTGTCGTATTCGGATACGAACTCATAACCTTCCTGGTTCCCGATACCAGAAGGCTCTATGTTGCGATCTCACCATCGCGCAAAGTTATATCCAATATACCCGATCTGCTCTTTAAGATCCCTGCAGGCATCATAGTGGGCATCTCCATTGCAACATTCCTGACATACTTCATAACGCTCGGTTTCAGCTATGTATTGGACAGAGCGCAGACATGTCAGGTCGCAGGTACCGCGGTATCTTCGGCGATCCTCTGCTACCTCATCTTCATGCTGATCGGCCTTAACAAGAAGAATGTCCCGCCTCATAACGACAAGATCCCGGATTTCAACAAGTCCGTCCTCGATAACGTGTTCTACGGTCTCTCGATCGTCGCATTCACTGCAGTTGCTTCTTTCCTCGTATTCTATACATTCAGGATCAACAGCGAAGACATCCTTGAGAACGGTTATTCCGTATTCTCAGATCTCGCACCGCACACAGCCATGACATCGTCATTCGGCGTAGGTTCCAACTTCCCTACCCAGTATCAGCACTTTGCAGGCGACGGTATCCAGTACCACTTCCTGTTCTATTTCTTCTGCGGTCTTCTCGAGTTCCTCGGATTTCCTCTCGATTACGCGATCAATATCCCGTCCATCATCGGTATGGTCTGCGCATTCTGCCTCCTGGGCGTCCTCGGCGTTCTCCTCACGAGAAAGAGAGCAACATTCATCCTCGCACCTGTTTTCGTGCTCTTCAGAAGCGCATTCAACGTATTCTCAGAAATTAAGGAGATGAAGTCCTTCGGCATGACCTTGGGCGAGTCTCTTAAGACACTTAAGGAGTCCTCAACATGGTTCGACAACACCCCTTACGACAACTGGGGTATCTGGGCCATCAACGTATACAGCAACCAGCGTCACCTTCTCTGGGGCGTATCCCTGATCCTTATCCTCACGATCCTCTTCGTACCTCACGTAAGACGTCTTTCCATCTGCATCATGGACAAGAAGCCTTTCAAGAAGATGTTCATCGATAAGAATGCATGGCTGCCGCGCAAGGACGATCCGCTCCACCCTGTCAAGAACATGTTCCTCGCTATGATCATCGTTATCATCATGCCTTACTTCCACGGTTCAGCCCTCATCGCAGGTCTCCTGATCCTCTTCGGCATGGCGATCGTATCCGAGAACCGCTTGAGCTATGCGGCCGTAGCGGCATCAGCTGTTGTCTCGTCATTCATCCAGACGAAGATCTTCTCCGGTAACTACAAGGACGTCGTCCTCTTTAACGTTGCAAAGGGCTTCGTATGCGAAGATCCTTCAACAGCAGGCGTAATGAAGTACTTGATCTACATCACGGGCTTCACTCTCATCATCGCGACCGTCTACGCTGTCGTAGCACTCATCAAGGATATCATCGACAAGAAGCCGGTCTACAGGTCGCTCCTTTTCATCTGCTTCCTGCTCCCTTTGATCTTTGCTTTCAACGTTCAGGTATCTCTCGAGATGCTCGCTAACCACAAGTTCATCCAGATCACACTGATCTTCATCGATATCTTCACGGCAGGCTTCATCGCCAACATGCTCTGGCTCCCGATCAAGGCGACCAGAAAGGAAGTCAAGCTCCCTGAGCTCCTCCCTCTCGAAAACGATGACCTTGAAGCTATGCTCGCTGCAGATAATGAAGTAAAGACGACCGGCAAGAAGGGTAAGAAGAACAAGAATAAGAAGTCCGAGCCTGTTAAGCCTCAGAAGAAGGAATTAAAGCTCCCTCTCCCTGTCTTTATCCCGGTACAGATCCTCTCGATCATCCTCGCGATCCCGCTCATCATCGGCCTTGTAGGAACAGGTGTCGGAGAGTGGTGCGTATATATCAATATCAACAAGAACCATCTTGATGTAGATATGAATTCCGAGCTCGCAGCATGGATCAAGACAAAGACATCACCGTCTGACGTCTTCCTCACACCTATGTGGTATACGAACCGCTTCTTCATCGCAGGAAGAGCCAGCTACTACGCATGGCCGTATTACGCATGGTCTGCAGGTCACGACACCAACAAGCGTGATGCGATATATTTCTGGCTCCTCTCAGGCTGTAACAATGATCCTGAGACATTCGTTAACTATTGCAAGTCCAGAGAGATCAAATATGTTGTTTTCGATCCGGAATTCTACTCTATGTATGACAACGAAGGTTATCCGAGAGTAAACGCACAGTTCTTTATGGATAACTTGAAGCAGGTCGCATACTTCCCTAACGACAACGATACCATCGTATATCAGGTTTACTGATGTGCGTAAAGGATCACGTCATCAGACTCGTATACAGGCTTAAAATCTTCGTCCTTTGAGAGAGTGGCGTAAAGGTATCTGTCTGTATCTTTGGTTATGACAAGATAGTTAAAACCGTATTTATCGACAAAATCGCGGTAATAGATACCGGCATTGAGCAGCGTGTAATACTCGTTAAAATAGTCGAACTCTCCGTTTAACTTCTTAACAAACAGTTCTGCTCTGCCGTCGATATACGGGTGGAAACCACGGAACTCAAAATACTGTCCGTCATTAAAGTTGGCATAAAGCACCACTTCTTCGGAAGAATCATTCAGTATGCCGACTATATCTTCAAGATGGTCAAGATGAGCCTGTCTGAACATCGCCTCATTTTTCCTCTCGAAAAAGGTCTTAACGCCGGCCAGCGTAAAGAGCAGGAATATAACTGCCAGGATCGTAGTCGGAACGCTCTTATTCTTCTTGAAAAACTCGTTCTCAAAAAACAAACTGATATCCAGATCCTTTAAGAGATAAGAGCAGGACGGGATACCGAACAGCCAGAAGTAAGAAAGAGACTTATAGTGCATAAGCGCCAGAAGTATCGTTCCTGCAAACATAAAGACAAGTCTCGGGGTAAACGCCCTCTTCCTGTATATAAGCGCTACAACGGCAAACAGAGCGATACATGCGAAAAATACTTTTCCGTCCAGCGAGGAAATGTTCGTCGGCTGCATCTCCTTAATGGCGCTGTTGAGCTTATCCTGCCCGTATGACGAAAACAGATAGAACATTCCCTTTGTACCGTAAGGATTGATGATACCTGCAGCAAAACTTATCACCGTCACTATAAGAAGATGCCACAAATTACAGCAGGGAGAATAATCAAATCGCTTTATCTTAAGCGGCAACGAAGCTGCAATATAAGGAAGGATAAAAACAAAGAACATAAACCACATCGAAGCGTGGCAGTTTACAAGAAGTATCGACAGGATAGGAAGAGGAATAAGGTATCTTGCCTTCTTCTCTTTTACAAAGAGTTCAAGGAAGAACATCTCCGCAAGCAACAAAGCAAACGTGATTATCTGCGGACGGCTTACAACATATGCGTTGAATATCATTAAGTCGCTTAATGCGGAACATATAGCCGATACGGTAGGATTACCGGATATGAGTTTACATACACGATAAGTCAAAAGGCAGATCAGATAATAGACTATATAGGTAAATACAATGACTCCTATCTTACCCGCAAGATCATAGATAAACCAATATACAACCGAACTGAGCCATTGCTGAATAACTACATTCATATTCGAATGCATGGAAAGCATATCCGTATGAGGAAAGCCGCTCTCTGTAATGAGCTTACCCGTAGCACAGATAAAATAGAAATCGTTATCCAAAAACGGATATCTGGACAGAACTGCCAAAAACGGGATTATCAGAAATAACCACTTGATCCTCTTCTCTATATTCACTCTTACTTCCCACCTATTATTTTATGCGACTATTGTAGCATCTGCGACGGATTATTGCCAAACAAAAAGATTCCCGTATCCGAAGATACGGGAATCCTGAATTGCCTTTTATGATCTGAAATGATCAGTTAAGGTTTGAACGCTTATGCCTGGAAAGGAAGGATTCTAGCGTCAACACACTTCTGCTGGAACTCCGGACTTCTTGTGAATCCGAATACAGCTTCCTGTCTGCTGTGACCTTCTCCAAGGAAGCTCATCCAGTAATCCTTACCGCCCTGATCAGCATCTCTGTCCATAAATGTCTTGTAGAGACGGTTGATGTACTCATCATTGGTGAGGTTGTAGCCGTTCATCTCATCGCTGAGGAAGAAGGAAGCACCAACCTGCTCACCTGTGATTCTGAAGTTAGCGAGCTCCTTAGCCCAGTAATCACGACCGGACTGATCGTACTCACGCTTCATTGCTGTTGTGTACATTCTCTCTACAAATGCTACTGTAGCAGCTGTAGGGTTAATGTTAACCTTAGCTGTTACTCCAGGAGCACCGGAACGGATACCGTACTTAGCACATGTATCAGCCCACTCCTGTGAGAAGATGAATCCGTTAGCAATATCCTGTCTGGATGTACCGGATGTCAACAGACCTACCCAGTAGTTCATACCGTCATTGTCAGGTTCACGATCGAAGAATGTTCTGTAGAGGATCTCAACGAACTGATTGTTGTTTGTTCCTCTGTTGATGAACTCCTCACTGAAGATGAATCCCTGTGCAACTTCTGCACCGGACTTTCTGAATGCATAAAGCTCATCTGTCCAGTACTGAGCACCCTTCTCCTCAGGCTGACGATTAAGAACGTTAGTGTAGATTCTGTCTACGAACTTTCTGATATCGTTTGTGGAGTTGGAGTTACCGTTCTTTGTTGTAGGTGTAGGCTTGTCCGTAGGACCTGCATTACCCTTGTAAGACTTAGAAGACTCACAACCGTCAAATGCCTGGCTGCCTACCTTAGCAGAATCAGGGTAAGAAACGTCTGCTCTGCCACAGCCCTTGAATGCCTTGCTACCGATAGAAGTAACAGAAGCAGGTACAAATACATCATCAACGAAATTGTTGTTCTCGAAAGCGGAATCTCCGATGGAAACAACAGTCTTGCCTTCCAAAGTCTTAGGGATGTTAACAGACTTGCTCTCACCGTAGAACTTAGTGATAGCTACGGAACGATCATCTACATCCTTAATTCTGTAAGTTGTCTGGCAACCATAGAAAGCATCATCTGCAACAGTTGTGGACTCAGGGATCCTTACTGTCAAGAGGAGAGTACAATCCTGGAAAGCTCTGCTGCCGATAGACTTAACTGTAGCAGGAACATGAACCTGTCTAACCTTTGTATCTCTGAAAGCCTGATCTGCGATCTTTGTAACGTTCATACCATAGATAACATCAGGTACCTCAACAGTCTGATTGGAACCGAGATACTGAAGGATAGTTACCTGTCCGTTTTCAACCTTGATCTTGTTAAGATCCTTGTTGTTGCTGAAAGCATCATTTGCAACGCTTGTTACGCTGTCAGGGATCTCAATAGCCTTAAGGCTGCCGCCTGCAAAAGCAGATGCACCGATAGTCTTAACTGTTGAAGGGATCTTAGCATAGACCATAGCGTTGTTACCGGAGAAGCATCCTCTAGGGATCGAGGACAAGCCCTCAGGAAGGATTACATTCTCAAGAGCACATGAAGCAAAAGCTTCATCAGCAAAATTTCTGACGTTGGAGAAATCAACATCACCAAGTGCAGAGCATCCTCTGAATGCGCCTCTGCCAATTGTATTTACCTTATTGAGGTTCAACTTGGAAAGCTTTGTACAATTGGTGAAGCAGTTCTGAGGGATAGAAGTAACACCGGAAGGAATAGTTACATCCTTGATGTTAGAGCAGTTTGTAAATGAATTCTCACCAAGTGCCTTAAGGTTGCTAGGAAGCTTAAGAACACCGTTGTCAGAACAAAGCTTCTGACAATTAAAGAATGCCTTGTTCTCGATAGTTGTAACTGTAGAAGGGATATTTACAGAGTTAAGACCGGAACCGGCGAAGCACTCTGAAGGAATAACAGTTACGCCGGAAGGGATCGTAATAGATGAAAGTGATGCACAATCCTTGAATGCCTTAGCAAAAAGGATATCTGTATTGGAACCGAGTGTAACAGATGCCAATGCAGTACAACCCTCACAAAGAGATTCGTTGATAGCAGTTACGCCTGCAGGGATATCGAGTCTTGTAAGCTTGCTGCACTTATAGAAAGCCTTAGCACCGATAGTCTGAAGACCGCTCGGGAGAGTGATGGACTTCAAAGAAGTACATTCGCTGAATGCAAGTGTATCAATATCTGTGATATTAGCTTCAGCAGAGATAGAAACAGTTGCCAAAGATGTACAACCCTCAAATGTTGAAGGATAGATTCTGCTGACATTAGCAGGAATGTTGATG
>CADCPU010000160.1 GCA_902803365.1 Oscillospiraceae bacterium | reverse complement strand
GAGCTCAACGACATGCTCGACCGTGCGATCGACGGTTCTTTCGAAGAGACGACTTACGATGAGAGCATCAACTCACAGCTCGAATCCAAGCTCGCCGATTACCTCGCGACCTCCTCCCTCTCCGCCAAGCGCGTAGAAGAAGAAAAGGACAAGATCAAATCCCTCATCTCGGACATCTCACATCAGACAAAGACGCCTATCGCAAACTTAATGCTCTACGGCGAACTCCTCGCGGAAGAGGACGGCATCACTCCGTCCATGAAAGAGAAGATCGACGCGATCGTTTCCCAGTCCGAGAAACTCCAGTTCCTCGTAGACGCCCTGGTCAAGATGTCCAGGCTCGAAAACGGCATTTTAAAGCTCACAACTGTCCCTACAAGATGTGACGATCTCATGGATCAGGTGTGCTACGATCTTACGCCCAAGGCTGAAGCCAAAGGTCTCGATCTTAAGTTCAAATATTCCGATATCACGGTAAGCTGCGACCCGAAGTGGACGCTTGAAGCACTCACCAACATAGTCGACAACGCTATCAAATATACCGACAGAGGCAAGATCACGCTCACAGCCAAAAAGTACGAGATGTTTTCCGTGATCTCGGTCAAGGACACCGGCCGCGGAATGACGGAAGACGAAAAGACAAAGATATTCGGACGTTTCTACAGAGGCGAAGCCAATGCCGCTAATGAAGGCGTTGGCATCGGCCTCGCGCTCGCCCGCGAGATAGTAACCGGAGAAGGCGGCTATATCAAGGTCATGTCCACTCCGGGCAAGGGTTCGGAATTCCAGATATTCCTCCCTTCGGCAATTCTTACAGACCTGTCATAATTCGATCGGATCATGAAAGTTTCTGGTAAGAATCCTGCGCGACAATAGGTGCATGGAGGAATTACAACTATGGAAATCTTAAAAACACTCAACTTAACAAAAACATACGGCAAAGGCGAGAGCGAAGTTCAGGCTCTTCGCGGAGTTGACTTAAGTGTCAACAAAGGAGAGTTCCTTTCGATCGTAGGAACATCAGGAAGCGGTAAGTCAACGCTCCTTCACATGCTCGGTGGTCTCGACAGACCAACATCCGGCAAAGTCATCATCGACGACAAGGATATCTCAAAATTGAGCGACGAAGCTCTCACGATCTTCAGAAGAAGAAAGATCGGCTTCATCTTCCAGGCATACAACCTTGTTCCGCTCCTTACGGTTTACGAGAACATCGTCCTTCCTGCAGAACTCGACGGCAGAAAGCCTGACAAGAAATACGTAGACGAAGTCATCGCAGCACTCGGTCTCGAGCAGAAGCTCGACAAGCTCCCTACACAGCTCTCAGGCGGCCAGCAGCAGAGAGTAGCCATCGCAAGAGCACTTGCAGTACACCCTGCTATCATCCTCGCAGACGAGCCTACGGGAAACCTTGATTCCAAGACATCACAGGACGTTATGGGTCTTCTCGGAACAGCAGGCAAGCACTTCGGCCAGACGATAGTCATGATCACACACAACGACGAGATCGCACAGACAGCCGACCGCACGATCAGGATCGAAGACGGTCTCATTATTAACAGATAAGGCGGTGTCATCGTGAATATCAGTAATAACAAATGTATCAGACGTCTTAGTTTTCGCTCACTGAAAACAAACAGACAACAGGTCCTCATGACCATTCTTGCAATAACGCTCACAACAACATTGTTCTCAGCGCTCTTCTCAACACTTCTCGGACTCAAGAATTCTTTCGATGAGTTCTCATACAGAAGCTTCGGCACAAGCGCCGATGCACAGATCGCCATCATGGACGAAGAGGCTGAGGAGACAGTCAAGTCAGCAGACAACATATCCAAGATCGGTTATGTCAAAAAAGTCGGTGCGTACACTAACGAACTTCTTTTCAACACCCCTGCATCCGTTATGTATGCCGATGACACAGCCGCAGAATTCACCTACATCAACCCGACCAAAGGAACCAAGCCTGTCGAAGAAGACGACATCGTCATGGACACATTCATGATGAGCATGCTCGGTATCGAAGAGAAAGTAGGAGCTGAAGCTGAGATCACTTTCATCACCGACAGCAAGATCCAGGTAACACACAAGTTCAACGTCACAGGTTACTATCAGGTATCCGGCAACTGCCCTGAGCACGTTCTCCGCGTATCCGAGAAGTTCGCTGACAAGATGATCAAAGAATACGATCTTCAGCGTTATCTTGGTTCACATTTCAAGTATTCATCCTTCCTGTCACCTGCAGAAGACAATGCAAAGCTCGAACAAAGACTTAAGGATGCAGGCAGCGGTTCTCTCCTCGTCCTCAATGCGGCCAGTGCAGGTAACGACCTCGAAGAAAACATCGAACTCATCGCATGCGGCTCAGCTCTTTGCCTCATCGTATTCATTACAGGCTTCCTGATCATCAACAACATCTTCAGGATCAAGCTCGCTTCCGAGATCCGCTATTACGGACTTCTCAAGACGATCGGCGTCACAGCCAAACAGCTCAAGCGCCTCATAAGAAATGAAACACTCATCCTCTGCGGTGTCGGCGTCCCTGTCGGCCTTCTCATCGGCTATGCCGCAAGCAGACTCATCACACCTCAGCTCATGCTCATCACATCCATCGAGACAGCATCCGCAAGCACAGCTTTCCTTCCTGCAGTCTTGATCTTCTCCGCGATCTTTTCCATCGTAACGGTCTTGATCTCCAATTCCGCAGCGATTTCGAAAACATCCAAAGTATCACCTATCGAAGCACTCCGCTATAACGAAGCAGCTTCTTTCAAGAGAGCTCCTAAGACAAAAAAGCACGGTGTTTCCGCACTCGTAGCAAAGAGCCTCAAGATCAACAAGAGCAAGACCATCCCGGTAATCCTTTCACTGGCACTTGCGATCTCCCTCTTCACGGGAGTAAGCTTCCTCACAAACGGAATCAGCCAGGACATGACCGGAGCCAATGAAGAAGTTGCTTTCGAGATCGCAAACAGAGATTACTTCCTCGGAAATCCTGACGGACTTCCGCTCACAAAAGCTCAGATAGATACATTCAAGAATGAACTCGGCGGCGAATTGACAGGCTGCACATACGAAAGCGACCAGGTAATGATCGACCTTCCGGGAAATACAGGTAAGGAAACAGATCCTATCGCAAGCATCGTCGGCGTTGACGATTCACTTTTAAGCCTCTTCAACATCGAAGATCTCCCTGACCTCAGCTCCAAGGAACCATACCCTGCAATAATCGAGTGGACAGATGATCTTAAGTACGATGTCGGCGACGTTGTAGAACTTACCATCAACACAACTCAGGCGATCGATAAGGAAACAGGCGAACCGCTTGACATCAACCAGATAGACCTCGGAAACACAGACAATATCGAATTCCAGAAAGAGTCCAACTCTTTCAAGATCAAGATCGTCGCAGGAACCAACAGGATCCCAGACAGCGTCAGCCCTAAGTACTCCTTCTTGAACTCCGTAAGATTCGTTGTCAACAAAGATGCTTTGGAAAAGATCACAAAAGGAAAGTTCCACACAGTAAACTACCTCATCGATACAAAGGACAAGGAAGAGATCGAGCAGATCGAGTCATACTTGAGCGATCTTACTGACAATAACGCAGGAACACTTCGTTACAGAAGCCGCGCAACTACAGAGCTCGAGTATCAGAACCTCAGCAAGTCCTTCTCGATAACAGGCTACTTCCTCTGCGTGATCGTGGGCATAATCGCCGTTCTCAACTTCGTAAACGCAGTCATGACCGAAGCGGTAACAAGAAGACGTGAATTCGCACTCCTTCGTGCCGTAGGAACAACAAGTTCTCAGGTCAGAGCACTCCTCATCCGCGAATGCATCTTCTACACAGCCGGTGCTTTCGTCCTCGGACTTCCTCTTGAGATCTTCGTAATGTCGATGCTCAAGGCCGCAGATATCGCATGGATCGCAGTAACACCTGCTTCACTTGCACTTCCGTTCGTGATCCTTCTCCCACTTTTCGCGATCCTGAGCTTCGTAGTTCCGACAGTCATCTATAGCAAAAACTCATCCAAGAGCATCATGGATGAGTTCAGAGAAACATATTGAGTTTGGTAATCGGTTCAGGCCATGTCCTCTTTGGGCATGTGCCTGAATTCGTGCCATAAGAAAAAAAGCGACATAACGACAGTAATGATATCCGTGATCGGCTGTGCATACATTACACCGTCAAGTCCCATTACCATAGGCAGGAAGATAACGAGCGGGATAAGAAGAACGACCTGCTTTGCAAACGAGAGGATCGCACCCTTCAAAGCCTTACCGATAGCCGGGAAGAACGTCGCAGAGCAGATCTGGATTCCGTTTACACAGTTGAAGAACAGATAGATCCTCATAAACCTTATCGCATATTCAAAGTAGAGCGGATCCTCCTCCGTACCGAATATCTGAAGGATATTTCTCGGGAAGATCTCAAACGCAAGCCAGCATACGATCGATATGATCATGGCAGTCGTCATAAAAAGTCTTACAGTGTGTCTTACTCGACCATACTTCTTCGCTCCGTAGTTATAACTGCATATCGGCTGCGCACCATTAATGAGACCGATGATGAGCGCGATAAAGATAACGTTGATCTTGGTTACGATACCAGCAACTGCAAGCGGCGTCTCCGCTCCGTACTTCGATACCGAACCGTACTCGTTGAGCACGTTGTTCATAATGATCTGCACGACAAGCGTGCTGAACTGAAAAATAAAAGAGTTAAAGCCGAGCTTGATCATGACCCAGATCCACTTCCACTTCGGAATAAAATCCTTCGCCTCAAACTTGACCGACTTAAACCTCGGAATATAAGCAAACAAAATCACCGCACCGATGACCTGACCGATAACGGTAGCCCATGCAGCACCCGCGATACCCCAATCACAAACAAAGATAAAGATCGGATCCAGGATCGTATTGATGATCGAACCCACAAGGATCGACATCATGGACAGGATCGGCGCCCTGTCTGCCCTGACGAGCGGATTTGCACCCATCGAGAACATCAAGAACGGAATACCGAACGATGTAATACCCGCATAAGTTTCGGCATAAGGCAGGATGCTCTCAGTCGAACCAAAAAATATGAGCATCGGCTTCAAAAAGATCCTCACGATGAGCATGATCACAACACCGCAGATAATAAGCGTACCGAACGCGGATCCGGCTATCTTCTTTGCACGCTCCTCGTTTTTCCTTCCGAGCTCGAGCGAGAAACCTGCAGACGCACCGAGACCGAACATCAGCCCGAGCGCCAAGCACACCGTCGTAAGCGGGAACGATATAGATGTCGCCGCATTACCGAGCTTACCTACGCCTCTTCCGATAAAGATCTGGTCGACTATGTTATAAAGCGCATTAACAACATTCGCAACGATCGCCGGAATCGCGAGCGACAGCAAAAGCCTGCCCAGCGGCTTCGTTCCCAGCGGATTTTCGTGCTTAACCTGTAATTCTTCTTCCATACAACCCCCATATATACTTCTTTACATAGGCGTATAGTTTATATTAAGGGCACCCCGTTTACAACACATATTGCTATGCGCATTTGCACAATGCTCGCGCAGATCCATGCGCTTTTACACATTCCGCCCCACTTTTACTCCCCTACGCACCATAACCCACACCCGCCCCACCGCTTTTACTCCCTTAAGCAACAAAGCAATATCCGCCCTCTGCCACTTTACTCCCT
>CADCPU010000159.1 GCA_902803365.1 Oscillospiraceae bacterium | reverse complement strand
GGATATAAGCTCGACGGCAAAGAAAAGATATTCAAAAGATGGAATACGCGTGAGATTCGATACGTAAAGTGATATAATATATTTTACCATTCTGCATAATTTTTGACACGGGGGCCAAAGGATGCATAAGTCGAGAGCAGTCTTTAATTCTATAAGCACTAAGATGTTGCTTCTGATAACGATCGGAACCTTTGTGCTTGCGGCTTCTCTCATGACGATCAGTATCGTGCTGACCAGTAAGATCCTTACCAAGGGCGCAGCTACACAGATGAACCTGTTCTGTGAGGAGCGCGGCGACGATCTCGATACGGAACTTCTGAGGATCGAGGATGCCGTTGGTTCCGTCTCTCGTTGGACTCTGAGCAAGATCCCTGATGTTGATTCGATAACCGAAGACGGCGAGCTTCGAGATACGATCGTTGATGATGCTGATGATCTCATTCGTTATCTAACTGAACATAACAACTTTATCCAAAGCGCATATATCCATTACACGCTTGATGTCACGGGTGTAACCGGCCGTGAGGAAGGCGTATATTACACCAGGGGCGAAGACGGTAAGTTTATCACTATCCCGTTTACCCAGGAAGAGATCGAGCAGGACCCTGTTGCCGATTACTGGTATTACGGACCGATCGCCAACAAAGAGGCTATGTGGACGAAGCCGTATTTTGATCAAAGCGTTAACCAGTATCTCATCTCCTACATAGAGCCGATCTATATTAACGATAAACCGGTAGCTATAATCGGTATCGATGTAAACTTCACCACACTACTTCAATGGGTCGACTCGTTAAGCTACCACGAGACAGGTTATATGTTCCTTAAGGAAGGTGACGGAAGTGCTCACTACCACATTGACGATCTCGGACTTGACCATCTCCACGATGACGGAGAAGATAAGGTAATCGAGCATGAGGAACTTTTGGACCAGCCTTCGACCGGTGAAGAACTCATTAGATATTACTTTGAGGGCCGCGACCGCGCGATGGCGTTCGTAACTCTCAGAAACGGTATGAAGTTCGTTCTCTGCGATGGCTATGACAGCATCTATAGCGAGAGAGACCGTGCAGTTGTCATCATGGCATCACTGTCGATCGGTATCTCCATAGTCCTCGCATCCATTGCAGCGTTGATGGCATCCCGCATAACCATTCCTCTTCGAAAGCTCACCGCAGCCGCGCACGAGATCAGCGAAGGTGATTACGATGTCGTCCTGCCGCCCGAGAAGCATGACGAGGTTGGCGAACTGTCAAAAGCTTTCCGTATCGCGGTAGATAATATCCGCGCGAGGACAGAAGACATCGAAGCCAGGATCAGGATCCAGGAACACAAGATCGAGACTGACGCTAAGGAATTGAAGAAGCAGGCTGATGACCTGGTCACCATGAGAAACCTCGCATATGTGGATTCTCTGACCAGCGTAAAGAATAAGCACGCATACGAAGATACCGCCAAGTATATCGATACGCAGATCAGGAACGGAACGGCAGAATTTGCCGTAATAATGTGCGACCTCAATTATCTCAAGCACATTAACGACAACTTGGGTCACAAGGCAGGCGATGCGGCATTGCAGAAAGCAGCGAACATCATCTGTACTGCCTTCCCTATGAGTACCGTCTTCAGGATCGGCGGCGACGAATTCGTCGTAATCCCTTCAGTCCTTGAATATGCGAGGATCGAAGAGAGGCTCGATAACCTGAAGATGATGCTCAGGGATCAGAAGCAATCTTCTGACAACTTTTTGGAGCGCATCTCTATCGCGTTCGGCTGTGCTGTTTTCGATCGCGAGAAAGACCGTTCGTTCCAGGATGTCTTTGAGCGTGCCGATATGATAATGTACGAGGAAAAGAAGAAGATACACGAGAGCGACGGCATCATGACCGAACGATTTATGCTGTAAAAGGCGGTCTGACAAAGTATCAAGCAATCTTTATCCGTGATATAATCATATAAGGTGGTCGTATGTGTGGATATGGTTATTGACCGCAGCTAATCTATTATTGAGCGTGGGCATCTGATGGATAAGAACAGAAGAGACAGAGGTATCATAACCATAGTGTTTGCAGTGATGCTTATCGTCATTGCAGGCTTTTTTATAGCCGGCCTCATCTCCAAGAATACCTACAACCGAACAGAGCATCAGAGCGCCGCGACAGGTGACGAGCTCTTTATGGCGACTGATAATAAAGATGTCGAAGTATCAGTCCGAGTCGAGCCCAGAAGCAACACCTGGTCCAAGATCATCGATTACTACGGCGAAGGTTTGAGCGAACCCAACTTCCAGGCATTCACATACGATTTCTATATCAGGAACAATACAGGGGACGAGATCTCCGATTATTCATTCAAGTTTACATTCGACCGCGAAGTCTATCTCATGTCCGCATGGAACGGCGCGCTTGAGATCCATCAGAAAACGGCAGACGGAGAATATACCGCTAATGTCCCTGATCTTCGCGAATTCAACAAGGATGCATTTTCCTTTGATACGATCACGATCGACGGCGAGACTTTGATCCACATGAAGAAAGGCGATTACCTGGTCTATCTTCCGAGCACGAACGAGAATGCGAAGGAGATCCCCGTTGAACCGTACGAGGCCAGCGTCCCTGGCATCATCATGTATGTCCCGATCAACGAGAATATAAATGATTCCACGATGGAATTCAGCTATTCATTCCACAGGGTGCTCTGGAGCGTACCGATATTCCGTGTCGCTTGCATATGTATGGGTGTTTGGATCATTGCGATGCTCATCTTCTTCATCACAGGATTCCAGTACGAGAAATACAAGTCTATCCACGAGCACGACCTTGAGATGATCAGCGAGTCGATCGAGACCTTTACGGGCTTTATCGATGCCAAGGATCCGTACACGAACGGTCACTCCAACCGCGTTGCCCAGTTTACGAAGCTCATAGCGATCGAGATGGGCTATGAGGGAGAAGAGCTCGACAAGATCTACTACGTAGCGCTCCTTCACGACTGCGGCAAGATCGGAGTTCCTGACAGCATCCTCGGAAAGCCGGGTAAGCTCACCGCTGAGGAATTCGACATAATCAAATCACATACTACCCGCGGCAGCGAGATCTTACGCCACTTCAAGAGCCTTCCTGATTCCGACGAAGGCGCTCGCTACCATCACGAGAGATACGACGGTAAGGGTTACCCGGAAGGCAAGAAGGGCGAGGAGATCCCTCTCATCGCCAGGATGATCTGCGTTGCAGATTCCTACGATGCCATGAACTCCAACCGTGTCTACCGCAAGAAACTCTCCAGGGAAGAGATAATCAGCGAGCTCGAGAATAACAAGGGTACGCAGTTCGACCCTAACATCGCGGATATCTTCCTCAAACTCATCAGAGACGGCAGAATTTAATATATTTGGAAATATCTCTTAGGAGGAACTGTTATGCGCAAAGTAAGATCAGCCCTGAGCCTATTCCTTTCACTTTTGGTGATATTCAGTATCTGGTTCGCAGCGTCCGACGATATCAAAGCCGCGGACGGCACTTTCACTAATGTTAAGTACGAACAGGGTCTGGTATCGTGGGATGCAGTTCCTAATGTTACTAACGGTTATTCTGTACTTGTTTACAGACATGATACCGGTAAGTGTATCTTGGTCTTGAGCACGACCGGGAAAAGCTTTGACCTCAACCAGGCCCTCATACAATATGACCTGAATGACATGTTGGCAGATGTTGAACTCAGTGCGCATGATACCCAAGGTAACAAGTATCACTGGGAAGGATCATTCTACGTCAATTATGTCACGATGAACAAATTGAAAAACGTCGTTTTTGACGAGCAAGGCCTCAGATGGACACATAACACATCTAACGTCACTGATACGGAAGTCACCTACACCATCACTGTTAATTGCGAAGGTATTAATAACTATTTTTTCACTACGACTGAGACATCCATTCCTGCTTCAAGGATCGCCGTCCTGGGAAAGCACGATTATACGATCGATATCAAGCCAAAGGCCCAGGGCTACAAGTCCATACCATATACGGCAGTTTTCGAGAATGTGACGATCTCTTCTCCTGAGTCTCTCCAGGGATTAGCGATCGATGCTGATATGGTCTACTGGGATGAATACCCCAAGGCAGATTACTACATGCTTTATTTTTCAATGGTCAACGCATCAGGCGACCGCAAATACTACGATAAGAAGATCTATGCGGACTCTGCTTTCTACGCTCCGTATATCCTCAACAGGTTTACGAACTGGGCCTTTAAAGATCAGGACATTCCTGAACAGGACGTTCAATTGTACATCGCACCATATAAGTATTCCGAGCAGCTTGCCCCGTTTGTGACCACCCAATACCATTACAAAAAGGAGCCTGTAAAGAAATTCCCGATCAGCATCTACGGTGTGCAGCTGGATTCCTCCATGGATCTTACGGAGGTGCTCCACGATTTTACATACTATCCGGGAACGAACTCGATCTTTTTCAATTCCTTGGATATGCATAACGCCAAAGATATTATCTCAAAGCGTGCCGCAGAATTAGGCATGGATATGACCAAGCCGTTTATCTCATCTACTGAGGACCTCACAGTGTACGGCTATGCTGATCTCTACACTGATAACGAAGCAATCGTCTGCACTAAAGATATTAATATCGTACATTCCAATAAAAGCTATGACCAACTCAAGATCCACACTCAAAAATCAGGAGCGATCAAGGGTAACAACATCTACTTCGGAACCGGAGGTATTGATATTAATTGTGCTACCGGAACTGCCGTTATAGCCAAAGGAAATATCACGGTCGCTGAGACCAAATCCGACATCTACCTGACAACTAATACAGAAAGCGAATCAGAGGCTGCTCTCTTCGCGAATAACCTCATCCTGGAAGGCCGCGAAAGATATCAATCTGAGACCGGCGGATATTTTGACAAAAACCAAAAGACCATAGTAACCGCTGTCGGCAACTGGTTCGAGAGAAAGGTGCGTTTCTTCGCATCCGATATCGCTCCGTCTCCAACTCCGACGGCCAGACCGGCTACGCCTACACCAACTGCTTCTCCAACGGCAACCAAGGCCCCTACCACGGCACCTGCCAAACCTACCAAGGCTCCGACAGGTAAACCTTCTAAGCCGACTGCAATACCGACCGTCACTGCTGCTCCTTCTGAATCAAAGGCTCAGATCATGGAGTTCGTAAAGCGCATCTACATCTACGTCCTCGACCGTGAACCTGAGGAAGAGGGCGGCGCATTCTGGACAGACGAGCTTTACGCCTTCCGCCGCACAGGCGCCGAAGTCGCCCAAGGCTTCATCTTCTCTCCTGAATTTGAATCCCGCGGCACCACCGACGAAGAATTCGTCACGATCCTCTACAAGACCTTCTTCGGCCGTGACCCTGAGGACGAAGGCCTCGCATTCTGGCTCTCACAGCTTTCGACCGGCACCATGGACCGCGTGACAGTCGCAAACGGCTTCATCTATTCCCAGGAGTGGGCAGACACATGCGCCTCCTACGGAATCCGCTCGGGCGGCGACCTGAAGCCTACCGGCGCCATCCCGCCAACCTCGCTGACCTACGCTTTCGTCGAGCGAATGTACACCACCGCGATGGGCAGAAGCTACGATGAGGAAGGCCGCCAATACTGGGCATCCGCCCTCGCGAACTTCGAAGTGACAGGTGAATCAGTCGGCGCATTCTTCTTCCTTAGTGACGAGATGAATTCCTACGGCTTATCCGATTCCGAGTTCATAAGCCGTCTCTACCTGACCTTTATGGACCGCGAGCCTGACGAAGAAGGCCTGGCCTACTGGACCGGCTTCCTCGCCGCAGACACCCAGCGCTCCGATGTGGTCTTCGGATTCACCCGCTCGCAGGAGTTCACGGATAAATGCATCGAAGCAAGGATCCTTCCATATTGAACACAAACAAGACCGCCCTCGTGGCGGTCTTTTAATTTACTGCTACACAAAGCCCGGTTGATTACCCAAAACAGATCCAAGTGGCAGGACGTCAAGGCTGCCGAAGGCACCGCATCGCGGCCTTGGCCTTGACGTCATTCCCGCGGATCTGTAAAAGAAGATCAATCGGGCTTTGTTAGCTAATTTACATATAATATGTAGTTTTTCTGCTGATGGCCTCAAAAACTTACATATAATATGTAACTTTGAAATTTTCGTCTTCCAAACTTACATATAATATGTAGTTTTTTTCGAGAGTACGTAAAAATCTGACCTATAATATGTAAGTTTTACCCATGATGGGTATGAATCTTCAGTTGGCTATGAAAAACTTTCCCATGATGGGTAAGAAGCGTCACTTGCCTTTGAAAAAATTACCCATAGTGGGTAGGGAATGTTGCTTGGCTATAATAATCTTACCCATCATGGGTAATTCTAAAAAACGACTTAACCATCATGGTCAGATTTTTTCTTCCTCTTCCTTCTGCTTAACCATTATGGTCAGAAATGAAGTCAAAAAGAATAAAACTTGAACCATAATGGTTAAGTTGAAAAATGCATACGGAATATCTGAACCATCATGGTTAAGTTGAACGCGAGTTGCGCCATTTTTCTGACCATATTGGTTAAGCACCTGCCCAACTCGGCTCGAGCACCGCGCCTCAACTCTTCCTCTTAACAAACGTCACAATGATCCCCGCAACAGCAGCGATAAACACAAACGGCGCGAGCCTTACGAAGACGAATTCAAAGCCGTGCATGAACGTTCCTGCGATAGCGGACTCGGGATCATTGTAGTTCCAGTCGAGGTAGGAGCCGTTGATAGCCAAAAGAGCCGCGAAGATAACGACGATAAGTGCGCATAAAGCAATGAGCACCACGCGGATGGTCTTGATCTTGGAAGCCTCGCGCCTGGCCAGCTGCAGGTTTATTACTTCGAGTTTTTCGGATATCGTTTTCAAGTCATCAGGCGTGGGTTCAGTGATCGTCTCACCGAGCAGTTCGCTTACTGTTGTATCGAGTATCTCGGCAAGAGAGATGAGCATTGCGGAGTCAGGGACCGATAAGCCGTTCTCCCATTTGGAGACGGTCTGTCTTACTACATTGAGCTTTATGGCGAGTTCTTCCTGCGAGAGTCCTTTTGATTTCCTTTTGTTCTTTATGTTTTCGTTCAACATCAGTTGTGCCTCCTGGTTTGTGATGGCTTGATTCTAGGGTCAAAAGGGCCGTTGCCACAAGCAACGCAGATTAACATTAGCCACATTACTGATATTTAACACAAAAAGCGGGGCTTTTCAAACGCCCGCCCAAGAAGGAGAGACTCAGGAATACAGAGCAGCCAGTTCAGCCTTCTTCTCCATAACAGTCGTAAGATAAGGCGTGTAGTCGACATCGCTTCCGCTCCTCAAAAGTTCGGTCATCTCATAGATAGGATCGTAGAGGGGGGTGAGCGCGAGATTCCCCATAACGCCCTTAAGTGAATGGGCCGCCTCAAAGGCAGCCTTCAGGTCGCGGGCCGCCAGCGCATCTTCGAGTGCCTTGAAGTTCTTATCCTCAAGAGCCTTGCCTATGAGCTTAAAGTAAAAGTCCTGATTGCCCATGCAGCGTGCGAGGGCATCATCTGTATCTGCACCGTATTCTTTAAGAGCGTCTATAGTAAGCATATGCACATTTCCTTTCGTAATTCATTTCTCAAGCAGGAACTTCTCGAACTCCCCGGCCGGTATCGGCTTGGAGAAATAGTATCCCTGGATTATCGCGCAGCCGAGCTTTTTAAGTTCGAGGTACTGTTCTTCGGTCTCAACGCCCTCCGCTATAACGGGCACGCCGAGGTAGTCTGCGATGTCGATAACGATGCTGATCATCTTCGTGTTGTTCTGCTTCTTAAATGCAGTCCTTATGAAGATCATGTCGAGCTTCAGCGCATCGATCGGAAGCTCGGAGATCATGTTGAGCGACGAGTAGCCTGAGCCGAAGTCATCCATCTCGATAATGAATCCGGCAGCGCGAAGTGCCTCAACACGCTCGACGATCTGATGCGAGTCGCTAACATATGCGGACTCGGTGATCTCGAGATAGATGTCAGAAGCAGTGATCCCATTGTCGCTTACGATCTGAGTAAAGGTATCGACGAGCTTCGGGTCGTAGAGTTCAGCGCGCGAGGTGTTGACCGATACCGGGACCGATCTGCCGAGATCCTTCTTCCAAGTAGCGATCTGTTCTGCGACGCTGCGCCAGACATATTCATCCAGCTGGGCGATGAGGCCGTTAGCTTCAAAGAGCGGGATGAACGCGCCCGGAGATATCATGCCGAGCGTCGGGTGTGACCAGCGAACGAGAGCCTCAGCGCTCGACAGCACGGGCTTGTCGCCTCTGATATCGAACTTCGGCTGGTAGTAGACCATAAACTGCTTCTCGGCCAGCGCCTTCGGGAATTCGTAGATCAGCTGCGCTTCGAACATCTCTTTCTCGATCATGGCCTCGTCAAACTTGTTTACGAATGACGTATAACTGTTGCGGATCTTGTCTGCCGCGATCTGCGCACGATCGAATCGCAGGTGGAGCGGTATATTCTTGTCACAGCACGAATAGACGCCCACGCGGACCTTGATCGCGGTGTTGAGTTCTGCGTTGATCTCTGAGACCTGCTCGACCGCCTTGGAATAGTCCTCGCGGTGAGGGCAGTAGACGAGGAAGGTATCGGAGTCCTTCCTGCAGACCAGACAGTCGGGCCTCGAGAATACTTCCTTAAGGCGGTCCGCGATATGCTTCAAGATCTCTGCGCCCTTGATGATGCCGAACCTCTCGTTCAGCACCCTGAAGTGGTTAACGTCAAAGCACAGCGAATCCATCTCGGCATTCGGAAAGCTCTTATCCAGGAGCTCGCCGTAGCGGTAGAAGTACTCGGTTGAGTAAAGCCCCGTCAGTTCGTCGCGCTCGGTCGCGCTGATCGTCTGACGATCCTCCGCGAGCTCGATCGTGCGAGATATCCTTGCCTTTATGACATCAGGCTGCGGGTATGGCTTCGGGATAAAGTCCGCCGCGCCCTTCTTAAGGCTCTCTACTTCCGAATCCTGATCGGACGTCAGCACGATGACCGGGATCCCTTTGAGCTCGTCGTCCGCCTTAAGCAGCGTCAAAAGCTCGAGGCCGCCAAGCTTAGGCATCATAAGATCGAGCAGGATGAGCGACAGCGTATTGCGGTTCTTCTTGATCGATCCTAATGCCTGCTCGCCGTCTTCGCTCTTTATGACGTCGTATTCGTCCGCGAGGATGTTTTCGAGCATCTCGCGATTTATCATCTCATCATCTGCTACGAGTATCTGTCGTTTACCCTTCATGAGTTATCTCCTTCCCGCTTAACGAGGCTTTCCAAGGTCTCGAAAAGTACTTCCTGCTGTATCGGCTTTGTAAGGTGCGCATTAAGGCCGGCCTGCAAAGAACGCTGAACGTCCTCGTCAAATGCGTTGGCCGTCAATGCGATTATCGGTATCTTCTTGGCATCGGTGCGCTCCATCGCGCGGATGCGTTTTGTCGCTTCAAGACCGTCCATCTCAGGCATTCGCATATCCATGAGGATGGCGGAATAATAGTTTTCCTGATGAGAAGAGAAGAGGTCGATCGCGATCTTGCCGTTTTCGGCCACGTCGGAATCGATGCCGCGGCTTTGGAGGATCATCTGAAGGATGTCCGCATTGACCTCGACGTCCTCTGCGACGAGGACCCTGAGGCCCGTAAGATCTACAGGCTTGACCTCGCCCTTCGGAGTCATCTTCTTTCTGTATGCCGTGATGAATTCCTCGATGACGTTAGTCGCGAACAGAGGCTTCGCGATAAAGCTGTCAACGCCCGACTGCAGTGCCTCCTCGAGGATGTCATCCCATCTGTAGGCCGTAAGGATTATGATCGCGGATTCGTGTCCTGCTATCTCGCGGATCTTCCTGGTGGTCTCGACGCCGTCCATCTCAGGCATCTGCCAATCGACAAGGATGAGGTTGTACGGCTGATGGCGCACGTGGCGCAGCCTTACCATCTCGATGCCCTCAGCGCCGCTCTCGGCGATCTCTGCTGCGATGCCCGCCTTCTCGAGTACGAGCTTTGCGTGTTCGCAGGCAACAGGGTCATCGTCGATTATGAGGACAGACATCTCACTAGGATGTATGTGGAGCTCTTTCTCGATGTTGGTGATGCGGTCGGAATCAGAGAGCGTCACGGTAACAGTGAACTTTGTGCCTTGGCCTTTTTTGCTCTCGGCGTCGATCGTGCCGTTCATCATCTCGACGATATTCTTGGTGATCGCGAGGCCGAGACCGGATGAACCGTACTTGTTCGTATAGGTCTCATCCTCCTGCGCGAAAGTATCGAACAGGTGAGGGAGGAACTCTTCGCTGATACCGATTCCGTTGTCCGTTATCACGAACTGCAATGTCGACTTGTCGTCAAACTGTGCGGTCTTCTTGATGTCGAGTGTGATCGTGCCGCCTTCAGGCGTGAACTTGACGGCATTTCCGAGGATGTTTATGAGGACCTGGCGAAGCTTCATGTTGTCACCGATATAGTAGTCGTCAACATGGCCTTCGATATTGCATCTGTAGTTCTGATTTTTCTCGAGACACTGTCCGCTGAACATCGTGTTGATGGATTCGAGCATCCTCGAGAAAGAGAACTCTTCGTTCTTCAGTATCATGCGGCCTGACTCGATCCTGGACATATCGAGGATGTCGTTTATGAGGTTCAGGAGGTGCTCGGCCGAAGTGCCGATCTTGGCGAGATACTCCTTCGTTTTCTCAGGCGTCTCGGGATCGTTCATCGCGATGTTATCAAGACCGATGATCGCATTCATAGGCGTTCTGATCTCATGGCTCATGTTGGACAGGAAGGCTGTCTTTGCCTTGTTGGCCTGCTCGGATGACGCGAGTGCAACGTTGAGTGCTTCCTTCTGAGCCAGGTTCTCACGCATCTCGGAGTCGATGACCGTAAGTCCCAATCCGATCGCGTGGACGAGGTGGTCTTCGCGGTCTTCAGCGTGACGGACGCCTGCCACGCGGATCATCTCGTAGTATTCGCGTCCGCCTCTTCTGACAAGATAGCGGTAGGCGAGGATCTTCTCCTTGGCAAGACCGTTCCTGATATTATCGGGCTCGATGAACTTGAGGAAGCCTTCGCGGTAGTTCTCGTCGACCGAGTTATCGGCATACCACTTAAAGCGCTCGTAATAAGGGAACTTGATGCCTTCCTTCGTCTGATCCGTATCTGTCGGATCGCCTCTGTAGCATATACCTTCGTCGTTATCCAGGTTGACGTAGTATACGCTTCTGTAGTCGGTCGACATGGCGGTGATCATGTTGTCCTGCTGAGTCCTCTTTTTCTCTTCTTCGAGGAGCTTTGCCTGAAGCGTGAGCTTTTCTTCCATCTCTTCCTGCTTTGCACGGTTGGCTGCTTCGGTCGCTTCCTTTTCGATCGAGAGGACGGAATTCTTCCTTATCTGAAGGATGATGAAGACGAACATGGCGATCAGGACCAGAGCCGATATCGCTGACAGTACAAAGCTTCTGATGACGATATTGTTGGTTATAGGGGTGATCTTATCGACGATGATGTCTTCACTTATGAGATAGGTGAGCATCCAATCCGTGCCCGTAACGGGGATATAGCTAATCGTCTCTGCCTTATCCGTATAGGTGAACGAGACTTCGCCGCGCACGCCGTTGCTGAACTCATCCGCGAACCTCTCGTAGGAAGAACCTTCTGAGAATTCAGCCGTCTTGAGAGCGTCATATAGGTTATCCTCGCTCGCGAAACCGCCGAGGACCATGTTGCTCAGCGCCACACCATCTCTGGTGTAGAGGTTGCAGAACGTCGAATCTTCATCATCCGACGTGATCGATACGCCCTTGAGCATCTCGTCCATATCGATCTCCATAAAGCAGGCGACGAGGTTTTGTCCTTCGATCACCATATCGTTTACCGGGATCGCGATGATCACTTTCTTATCGGTGCTCTCGAGATTCAAGATGGAGATCTCAGGCTCCGATATCGTCTTATAGTCAAAGTGGTAGTCGTCGATATTCGTCTGCGGGCCGAGGGAAGTATAGATCAGGCCTTCGGTGTCAACGAAAGCGAATTTCTCTAGGTTATAGATTCGCTTCATCCTGGCCTGGTATGCCTGCAGATGCTCGATGTCCGCCAGATCGTCCTCTGTCATGAGCTCGAGCGCTATATTCATGTCCTTGATGCTCTTGGAAAGGTTGGAGGAGACGACCTGCTCTCTTCGTCCGGCAAGTTCGTCCAGATACAGAAGACTTACGGATTCTACCGCAGACTGCGTGTCTTTGGTGGCCAATAGTCCGGTCATAAGTGTTCCTATCGTCAGGATCAGTACGAAAGCGACGCTTCCTACGACCGCGGCAGTGATGGTACTCTTGCTTCTGGTTCGCTTCATGAAATAACCCTCCGGAGAGTTATATTAACTCACTTTGAATTATATCACAAAAAATTTAGAAGTTGCTTATTACAAGAATAATAAAAAAGGCCTTCCGCATTAAGCGAAAAGCCTTCGTGAATTCTTATTGACAATCCATCCAAGGGGTTACCGGGATGTAGAAGCAGAGTATTCTTACCTGTTTCTGCTCGTATGAACTTATCGTTCGACCGCAGACTATGCAATATGTGTATACCCTGCGTGTGCGCGTTTCTGACGCCCACAAAAACAGGCTGTGATATAATCTGTTATGGTTCGTCCCGGGTGCAGAGGTCGCGCCGGTAACTGATCACAATGGCTTTTTCGCATTCATCAAAAGGGATGCGGT
>CADCPU010000158.1 GCA_902803365.1 Oscillospiraceae bacterium | reverse complement strand
TGAGCAAAGAACGGACAACCCGGAGGGGCAGGTTACTTACCCTGTATAACAGGACGGCCGGGCTACCTACCGGCTCTGGCATATCTTGCGATACACGTTGCGTTTTTATCCTTGCATGTTACTTCAATATTATAACACTATAGTTATGTAAAGCCGTCCGGCTTCATACTTCGCTTCTATGTTTCCACCCATACGTTCAGTCAACAGTTTGGCAATAGATAGTCCCAAGCCGGTAGAATTGCGTCCGGTGTTCACTGTGTAGAACCCGTCAAAGAGCCTGCCGACTGCCAGCGGATCCAATTCTTTTGTTGTGTTCGAAAAAGTAATGCGCCCGTTATCTTCCAGCGTTACGGAGAGATCTCCTTCTGAATACTTGATCGCATTACTGATGATATTGGAGAAAACGCGATTCAAGGCAACCTTATCCAGCTCTCTATATACAGGAGCTTCCGGCATGGAGATCTGAGGTTTAATACCCTTCTCCTTCATCACACCATAGAATGAGAGAAGACTCTCTTCCAACGCTGCGACCATATCCAGTTTCTCGGGCTTAAGCTCCTGAGAAGACAACATCATGCTGTATCGGAACAGTTCTTCTGTCAGTTTTTTCAAGGCTTCGGTACGGTTTTCGATCTGAGACAAGTAGCGACAGACCGCTTCGCTCTTCTCTTCGCGTTCCAACAGATCCAGATATCCGCAGATGGCTGTCAACGGCGTTCGAAGGTCATGTGAGATATTCGTTACTGCTTCTTTGAGTTCCTGATCACCCTGCTGATAGCGATGACGTTCTTTTCGAAGCAAACGAAGCTGAGTATTGATCTCAGACGCAAGTTTTAACATATACGGATCACGTGATGATATGTCGATAAGGGTATTGGTATTTGCTGCTATTCGATCACGGAAGGACTCTGTGATCTCGCGCGCTGATCTGCACAGGAAATATATCTTTGCGCACAACACAAAGACGATCAAGATCAATATTCCAATGATCAACAGCAGCAGATCTTCCATAAACACCTCTTAAAGTTATCGATTATCTTTCTTTCTGAATGGCAGCCAGCCGACAACAGTAACTAAGCCAAGCGAGAGAACAGACAGTGCGGGCCAACGCATGCAACGCTCCAGACTCACATTACTGATCTGAACTGCCTGTCCGGTAGGAAGCAGATCCAATACGAATTCCATTACCTTACGTGTCGTACCACTGACATAGTGCGGATTGAGGACCGTCTCATAATTCGCCACATCGTCTGCGGATATTGAGATCACTCGCTGAACATATTCAGTCTCACCCAGTGAGTTTTCAATATAGGCACTGAGAAACATAAGACCAAACAGGATCAGTAATCCAAACAAGAGTGAAAATACTGTTTTGTTTACGTTCATAACGATCCCCACACATATCGCTGATTCGATCATCGTGATAAGGATGGTGCAAAAGATCACGAAGGCGAGCTGCTTTCCTTCCAGGATAAACTTATCTGTTTGCGCAAAACCGGTAATGCCGCAGAAAATAATGATCGCAAACAGCAGGATAAGAGAACCGACTATACTTACAAGATAGTTTGCAAAATAGATCTCTGTCTTCGTATATCCCACGATCAGTTTGTTGCGGATGGTGTTCTCCTCGAATTCCGTGCCAATGAAAATAGATATAAACACAACACAGACTAACGGGATCACGGGAAACACATTGAGCATTACCGTTTCCACGGACTCAAGCTCGATCTGTAAGCTGATTATGACTGCTGCAACCACAATACAGGCAATGGCGATCCAGAAGACCTTGTTTTTCCAAAGTCGCGAAAAACTCGCATTTAACAACTTACGCATTGGAGCCGCCTCCCACAAGAGAGAGATAGTAGCTTTCAAGACTCTCATCCTTTTCCTGCATTGAAAGGATCTCACAGTTTTCCTTTGCCAATGCCGTTGCAAGCTGCGTTACATTTGCTTTGGCATATACATCAGCTGTAGTCTGTGAGATGATCTTATAATCCATTTGCATGGCATCCAGTACGTGAGCCAGTGCTCTTGTATCTGTTACTTCCATGCGGACACACTTACAGCAGGCAGTTTCCAGTTCCTTGGCAGAAAACTCCTTCACCATTCGTCCGCTGTCAATGATGCCGTAGTGGGTAGCAAGACGCGAGAGTTCGTCAAGGATATGACTGGAGATCAATATAGTGATCTGATTCTCACGGTTCAGCTTCAGAAGCATCTCTCGCATCTCGATGATGCCCTGAGGATCCAAGCCGTTAGTCGGTTCGTCAAGTATGATAAAGTCAGGATCTCCCACAAGAGCGATCGCGATCCCGAGGCGCTGCTTCATACCAAGAGAAAACTGCTTTGCCTTTTTCTTTCCCGTATGTTCAAGTCCGACGAGCTTCAACAACTCGTTCAGGCCGTCGTAAGACGGAAGGCCCAGGATCATGTATTGCTGTTTCAGGTTTTCCTCTGCCGTCATATCCAGATAGATAGCAGGAGTCTCAACCACAGCGCCCATACGGCGGCGTGATTTTGAGATATCTTTACTGTCATTCTTGATACCATACAGCGTAAAGTCTCCTGATGTCGGTGTCTGAAAACCGCATATCAGACGGATAAGGGTAGTCTTTCCTGCGCCGTTCTTGCCTACGAAGCCGTAGATAGATCCCTGGGGAACGTGCATGGTCAGGCCGTTTAATGCCTGAAAGTCTTTGTATCTTTTTGTCAGGCTATTGGTTTGTAAAACGTATTCCATTATCGGATTCCTCCTTTGATGACCTCAGCCTATCAATTAATGGTCAAGAAAGAGGTCAAGAAAAACGTCAAGAATTGGTCAAGATATTTACTCTGCCAATTTGAAGCCAATGCCCCAGACAGTCTCGATATAATCTGTCCCGCTGGCATCCTTCAGTTTTTTCCGCAGATTGCTTATATGCTGTTTCAGCGAACGTTCCGTACAATCAGGAGTATCCATACTGATACGGTCAAGCAGAATACTCTTGGAGATCACCTGTTCCGGATTTGTCATCAACAGCTTAAGGATGGCAAATTCCGTTCGGGTCAATCTTACTGCCTGTCCTTTAACGGTCACGTCCTGCGATATGGTATCCATCTGAAGATCACCCACGGTCAAAACAGTATCAGTCTGTTTATTCTCCGCTTTACGAAGTTGGACCGTGATCCTCGCGAGAAGCTCATTAGTCTCAAAAGGTTTAGTCATATAGTCAGCAGCCCCCCCGAGAAGAAGACTTACTTTGTCCTGAACATCGGCCTTGGCGCTAAGAACGATCACAGGGATATTCTCAATATGGGTCAGGACTTCTTCTCCGGACAGCCCCGGAAGCATCAGATCCAGAAGTATCAAGTCCGGTCTGTGCTGTGAAAGAAGATACAATGCCTCGGTTCCGGAATACGCACGAAGAACAGCATATCCCTCCTGCGACAACACTTCCGTCAGCATATCTCCAATATGTATATCGTCATCAATGATCGCGATCGTCTTCATTATTTCTTTATTCTCCAAGTCTGAATACAGTGGAAAGGATCTATACATAGTCGATCCTCCTGTACTTTATTTTCGTATGACTATACCATTTTGCTACCATATCAACAACCCAATGTAGTTTTGGTCGTAATTTTGCATTGTCCCCACAAAAACTGTATCACAATAATACCGCCCGACCTCATAAGATCGAGCGGCATTTATTATCAGTTGTTATTGCAAGATCATCTCATGATCGCGTATTTCTTGCAGATGTCATCGAACTCAGGGCAAGCAGAGAAAGACATAAAGACGTCATCTCTCGATGTGCCATCCTTAAGTATACTGAGCCAGTATGCCTTTCCATCCTCGTCAGGTTCACGGCCCATGAATGTCTTGTACAAACGGTTGACATACTCATCATCGTTATGCTTTGCATCCAAGAACTCAGCACTGTAGAAGAACTGCATGGCTGCCTGTGTTCCGCTGAACTCCTGATTTGTGAGGCCCAAGCTCCAGTACGCAAGTCCATTTTCTTCAGGCTCACGGCCGAGACACTCGGTATAAAGCCTTGTGGCAAATGCTGTAGCATTCTTTGAAGCAATTGTGGCCTTTGCCCATTCCGCACCGGACCTTACTCCATACAAAGCACAGACATTACACCATTCAGGAGAATTGATAAATCCGCTGATAACAGTATCACGCCCTTCCGTTTTCAGAGCGTTGAGCCAGTAATTGAATCCGTCCGGATCATTTGCCGCATCACGATCAAAGAATGTTTTGTAGAGTACCTTAAGGAAGTCCTCATCACTCAGTTTTCTATTTATAAACTCAGCACTGAACAAGAACTCATTAGCGCACTGTGCGCCGTTAAGCTCTCCGTTACCTACGTGCTCGCACCAATATGCTTTTCCTTCAGGTTCGGAATCACGGCCAAGAGCAACTACATAAAGTCGCTCAACAAAGTCTTCGAACGACAACTCCTGCTCATCAGTAGAAGAAGGTGTCGGTGTAGCTGTTGTAGGTGCTGTTGTAGGTGCAACCGCTGTCGGAGCAGCCTTTGGTGTAGGCGTTGCCGTTGCAGGAGCCGCTGTTGGTTCAGCTGTTTTTTCCGAGATAGTGAAATCACATGCTAATCCGAAATTCATTACAGGAAACGCTATGTGATAAGTTTTTCCTGCTGTCAGATCAATCTCGAGACGAGTATTTTCATCTTTTTCCGAAAAACCAATTTCAGAATTTACCCCTCTTCCTATGTTCTCTCCTATAACTTTTCTGTTGGGATCAAAGACAGCTAAAGCTGCATAATCAATTGTGATATTTGAAACATTCAGAACGTAAGTGCCCGTCTTACTCGGCGTAAAGGAATAGATAACCTGTTCATATCCTCCCTTACCAACCTCTTTATCAATATGATAAGTCTGTCCGCACTTTACCTTTTCGCCGTCACCGTCTTCGAAAACAAAACCAAATACATAGTAATAAACACTTGACGAGCCTATGGATTTGGAGCAAAAAAATGCAGTAGAATTCCACTCCGCCGGGATCACGATCGGCTCTTCTTTGGGAGCCGTGAATTTCCAACTACCAGACTGTTCGCCCAGATAGTAGCTTGCTGAATCACCGGCGTCGCCGCCATATACGGTCTTAGGATATTCAAATTTGCGTTCCTCTCCCGGCTTAAATGATATTATCTGATAGGCCGCTGATTTACCGTTTTCGAAAGTAAACGAAGGTATTGATTCCAAATTGAATATTATACTCGTATCAAACAAACCGTCAGTACTGCTTACTTTACATACATAGTAAGCACCTTCCTGCTTGTTGAGTTTCAGATCAAGAGCCTTGTTTTTAGTCCCGACCGTCTCTACCTCTTCGCTGTCTTGCTTAAACTTGTACCAACTGTAGTTGAGTTTCTTACCGCTCGGAAGGCTTCTGACATTAAGCTCAGCTTTTATGTCAGATCCGTCCACAACAGTATATCTGTCCCAATATCCGCCGTGTAACCTACCCCAAGTATATCCGCCGTGCGACTGCAATTCATAACTGTTGCTGCCGGGTTCCTTGACCTTAATATCAACATCAAAACTGTAAGTGAATCTGACATCGTATCCTTGATCGCAGCCGCTGAAAACAACATAATAGTATGTTCCGCCTTCAAGTTCGACCGTTAAGTCAGATTTGTCAGTTGACTTTATAAATTTCTCGTCCTTATCATAGACTTCGATCGTTACAGAATCAGCACCCTTAGTAGCTTTTTGTGATGATTCATCAACAAAGATCCTGTACGACATCGTCTCTTCAGTATCGAATTCAAAGGTAACCGTCTCGGATCCACGATAGACTGTGGGCCTGGAACGCATGTCAACACGTGTATAATGTTCCGTATCGGGTCCTGCTGCCCTGACATGACGTGTTCCTATAAACGGAACCAAGGCCATACACATTAATATGATAAGTACAGATGCGATGGTCTTATTCATCGTTTTTCTAGAAAACATACATTATCCTCCTTTATCGGGTTTTATGTCATATTATTGCCATTATATCATCCGGTCAAAGCTTCTTCCCAGGCTTCTTTATTTCCTTCAATATACTTTTCCATATTAATCCTCTTTCTACTTTGGCATTATCACTTATCCATATATGTTCAGTGAAATATAGTTTATATCGTTTCTTACACTAAAACTTCCATAGACCTTTTGACTACCATTAG
>CADCPU010000157.1 GCA_902803365.1 Oscillospiraceae bacterium | reverse complement strand
CCTGAGCAGATAAGTCTTTTCGATGAGGTGGAAAAAGACAATAAGACCAGGAAACTCGACAAGACGATCGACCTCATAAGAGACCGCTACGGCAAGGACAGTCTTAAGGTCTGCGCGGAGCTTCAGGATGCCAAAGGGGACTTTGAAGAAAAAAATAATGCATTTGTTTCTTCAAATGGTGATATTAACGATAGAATTCACTAAAATATGTTATAATGGTTATGTTATTTTTATACAGGAGTGTTATATGTGGTCACCGGTTGACAAACAGATCAAGGATAGGATTAAGAGTAATATAGTAGATACTGCCAGAACGAGGTTGGTCATCCACCTTACAGTTCTTGCGCTTTTTGATGTTGCGGTATTTGTTTCAGTTCAGAAATACGGATATGTAGGTAAGGCCGCTTCAGGTGTTATCCTGGGTCTTTGCCTGTTCATCATTATCTGTCTTACCGGTGTATTCTATATTTATTTCGCTTCCATTCAGGATATCTTCCAGATCGTAGAGCCTGCGAATATGATGTGCGTGGGCAGGGTCGTCAACAAGGTCAAGAACAGTACCAACTATGAACTCGTTGTCAAAGTGCCTGATGAGAAGGTAACGTTTAAGATAACGACCGAACCGACCTGTTACAAGAATGCTGAACCGGGATCCAGGGTACTTGTGCTTACTGCTTCCAAGAAACTTGAGAGTAAGATGTACGGAGTAGATCCGGCTTCGTTTGACAGGAATGGAATACTCTGACGCAAATTCGTATTTTATTCGCCGCTTTGGCGTTAAAGTTTATAAAGCCGCCATAAGTCTCGATGTGACCTGCCCGAACAGGGACGGCACCAAGGGCAATGGCGGTTGTGTTTTCTGCAGCAGCGGCGGTTCGGGAGAGTTCTCGCAGGACCATTTGTTATCAGTGACCGAGCAGATCGACAGGGCGATCGAAGCCCTGAAGAGGAAGAGCGGACGCGAATGCAGGTATATAGCATATTTCCAGAGTTTTACCAACACTTACATATCAGCGGATATCCTAAGAGAAAAGATCGCAGAAGCGATGGCACATCCGCTGGTCGTTATGGTATCGATCGCAACGCGTCCTGATTGCCTTCCGGATGATATCCTTGATGTTCTGGCGGATGCAAATAAGGTCAAGCCGATTATGGTCGAGCTCGGACTGCAGACGATGCATGATGAGACTGCCAAGTGGTTCAACCGCTGTTATGAGACGAGAGTCTTCGGTGAAGCGGTCACGAAGCTCAAAGAGGCAGGCTGCGAAGTCATATGTCATCTTATCTTCGGACTTAAGGGTGAGAGTGAGGAGATGATGCTGCAGAGCGTGAAGTTTGCGGCAGAGACCGGGATCGACGGCATCAAGTTTACATGCCTTTATGTGCTCAAAGGGACGCGGCTTTATGACGAATACCTGGCGGGGCAGATAAAGCCTCTCGAGATGGACGAGTATTTTGATATCGTTGAGAAGGCTTTGGAGATCCTGCCTGAGGAGATCATAGTCCACCGTTTGACCGGAGACGGACCCAAGAAGATACTTGTTGCTCCGATGTGGACCGCAAACAAGCGTAATGTAGTAAACTATATTAACAGAAGGTTTCAACCGAGAAGAGCGGGAGGGGACAGATCATGAAGAAATATATCAGTGAATATATGAATATGATGACGGAGTTTATCTTTTCACAGAAAGACTCTCCCAATCCGCCCGCGATCGAGAAGTTCCTTTTGGAATTCGACAAGAAGATCGCATGGTTTATGCACGAGCGCTTTATCCATCTGCTCGTGACCGTGCTCTTTGCTTTGATGGAAGTAATATCTCTTACAGGTTTCATCCTGAGTGCGAACATGTCGCTCCTGATATTGAGCATACTGTTTCTGGTACTCGTCGTTCCGTACGTCTTCCATTACTATTTTCTTGAAAACAGCGTTCAAAAGATGTGGATGATGCGCGATGAGCTCATAGAGCTTTCTGAGAAGCAGCAGAGATCGTCTGATAGAGCTTGATCCCGTTCTCGTTGGCGAGGACTACCGCCTTTTCGAGCAGGGCGATCGAAGTCTTGCTGTAATCACCCCATTCTGTCTGATCCGTAAACGCGATGAACTCGACCGGGATACCTGCGCCTGTCATCTTATCGCTGATCTGGCAGATTAT
>CADCPU010000156.1 GCA_902803365.1 Oscillospiraceae bacterium | reverse complement strand
TGAACATATAAAGAAGATACGCAGACTTTTCACGATCGAACAGTTCAAGGATGAACGATTCGCCAGGACGGCAACACTTCATCAGATAACAAACATCGAGACACTCTACTCCGGAATATTCAAGGATATGATGAAGAGAGGTCTGATGAATGATGGAGATAACGACATGCTGGCGTTTCAATATACTTCGCCGATCACTATCCTGCTGCAGTGGTGTGACCGAGAACCTGCGATCAAAGAGCAAATAGTGGCGAAGATAGAAAAACATATAGATCTGTTTATAAAGGAGCATTGTCCGTAAAAGAAAAGAGTGGCTGACAAAAGTAATGTGAAATGAGAAACAAGGTGGGTTTGAGAAGCCTATTTAGTAATCCTTTGATTTGAGAAAACTTATGAGATGAGAAAACATTTGATTTGATGATGAACGGACATCAGCATTTATTTGGAAGATAATGCTGCCGTACTTTTGGTCACGCGTACGGTGTTCTTTTTAAGAGAATCAACGGGAGTGAAGCTGCTGAAGCAGCCGCTTCCTCCCGATTTGATCCTTCCCTCGGTAATTAACAATGACAGCAAGGAAATTTGGTCCTCCCAAGTTTCCGTTCCCGATAACCAACACGAAAGCAATATCCCGGTGATCTCCTTCGCCGGGTATTGTTTTACTTTTTTTCTGCTTTGATCTGTCCCTTGCGGTATCTTCCGAAGAAGACTCCGTCATCGATATATTGATCTGCCTGAGATACCCACATTGGGAATTTCCCGGTATTGATCGCCGTTTGACCGTTCAGCATTCCGGTGTGAAAAGAGATGTGCCTGAACTGTCTTAAGACGAGCTCGAGCCTCGTGTAGATACAACCTTCAGGCTTTTGACCAAGCATCTCATCTGACAGTGAATCGAGGTAGTCATAAGTCTTTTGTTCGATCATGTCGAGATAATCGAGCAACTGTTCATCAGAAAGTTCGATCGGGCAGGGATTATCAGGATTATCCATTCCTTCGATATGCCACGAAGGTTCCTCGTAATCGTACGGATTAATGAACCATTTGTCAGCGGAATGGAGTGCGTGATATACCCATCTCCAGCACGGTGCTCCGCAACAGAGCGCGTTCCTGTCGTATGATTTGATCGATGTCCTGATGTTAAGAAAATTAGGTCTTACGGTCTCTCTTATGATCTTGCAAAGTTCATTCATCTTGGTATCCCCCTTGTTGTTATATGATGCTTATGGCTTTATAATATCAGCAGTAGAACTATTAATAAAATTGAAATAATCGAATAATGTATTCAAAAATATTGATATGAGGGCAGACGCATGACGATAATCCAACTTGCAACATTTGCGAAGATAGCAGAAGCAGGCAGTTTTACGACTGCTGCAGATCAGCTGGGATACGCCCAGTCAACCGTTACGACTCAGATCAAACAGCTTGAAGATGAGCTCGGATGCCTTCTGTTCGAGCGATTGGGACGAACACTTAAACTGACTGAAGAAGGAAGAAAACTACTTGATTATGCCGGGAAGATGCTTGAACTGGAGCGCGAGATCTTGACTGAAGTGACGGCAGAAAAAGAGCCTTCCGGCATATTGAACCTGGGCATCTCGGAATCACTCTGCTATGAACGCCTTCCGAAGATCCTGATGGAGTTCAGGAAAAGCTTCCCCAAAGTTGAGATACGACTTCAGTTCATCACTCTCGAGTCTTATCCCGATTTGCTCCGCAAGGGTGAACTGGATATGGTATATACGCTTAATCCATATAGGGAGGATGATTCATTGAAGATCCTTCATAAGAAGCCCGAATCGCTTGGCTTTTATACCTCGCCTGATCATCCGCTTGCAAATAAAAAGTCGGTTACCGAAGAAGATCTCGCGGAATATCCGCTGCTTCTTACAGGTCACGGTTGCAGCTTCAGGAAGATGCTGCTTGCTGACCTTGAAGATAAGCATATTATCTCTGATATCACACTTGAGACGAGCAGCAAGGAGATACTCAAACAGTTCGCATCAAAGGGTCTCGGAGTCGCATTTATACCTGATATGTCAGTAGTTAAGGGTAAGGATGACGGCCTTCTTAAAAAGCTCTCGTGGAAGGGACATGAGTTTAAGATTTATTCTCAGTTGTTGGTACATAAGGATAAAAGGATCAATAAGGCGATGGAAGGCCTGATAAGTTTGGTCGAAAACAGCAAATAAATTCAGTTTTGTTTTTTAGTTTGACTTTATATTTGGGGCGGTGTATATTCTACCTAACGAACGTTCGGTAGAAATGAAGGGAGACCTTATGTCAGCAGACGGAACCAAGGAACTAATAATCAGCACAGCTCTTGATATGTTTTCAAAGAAGGGCTATTCCGCAGTCTCGATGAGAGATATATCAGGTGCGGTGGGGATCAGGACGAGTTCGATCTACTACTATTTCAAGAGCAAGCAGGATATCTTCGATGCCCTGATACAGATGGCCGATGCCATGACGACAGAACTTAAGGGTGTATTTTTTAATGCACTTGGAAGTACAACTGAGGTCAGGTGCGAAGATTTTGTGATGGCAGGCAGGCTCTTTGTGACAGGTTATCTCCAAAACGAGAAGATAGGTCCGCTCCTTCAGACACTTGAGAGCGAGCGTTTCCATAATGAAAATGCCAACGAGATATGGACCAAGATGCTGTTTGCGGCACCTCTGGAGCACGAGACTATGGTATTTAAGACACTCTATGAGCGCGGCATCATCAAAGAAAAGGATGCAGCCAAACTCGCATCCGAATACCAGTCGATCGTAATGCTCGGGTATTTCACGAATGACATAGAGCGTCTTGAAGCTTCGCTCACAGATTTCTACAAAAAAGTATTCTGATATGTACCGGGAGATAATGAGATGGTTAAAAAGTATAAGAACTCCAAAGCCGGAGAGAAGATAATCAAGACATACGATGAGCTGCTCACCAAATGGGACTGCGATCTTATCGAGCGTGACATTAAGACGAGTTACGGAACAACTCATGTAATAGAGACGGGAAATCCTGACGGCAGGCCGCTCGTTCTGTTTCACGGAGTAGGTGACGACTCGGCCCTGATGTGGATCTATAATGCCAAAAGACTTGGGGAACACTACAAGCTCTATGCTGTTGACACGATAGGCGGTCCGGGCAAGAGCATTCCGAACGAGAACTATAACAGAGACTTTGATGACATAAGGTGGATCGATGAGATCCTTCAGGGATTAGGGCTCGAAAAGGCTGTTTTCGCGGGCGTCTCACACGGAGCATACCTGGTGCAGGCATATACGATGAACCGTCCTGAAAAGGTCGAGCAGGGGATAAGCATATCAGGTACGGTGCCGTTGGGCGGTAAGAAGGGTTCGCTCATAGGTATGCTCATGATCTTTATGCCCGAAGCACTCTTTCCAACTGACAAGAATACGATTAAACTCATAAAGAAATTGAGCGGCAACAGACATACGGTATTTACGGATAATGCGCTCATAATGTCCCACTATAAGAGCCTTCTTCAAGGATTCAACAACAGGGCGATGGGATACCATAAGATCCACGCATTCAGCAGTGAAGAAGTCGACAGGATAAGGGACAAGGTAACTTATCTGGTAGGAAACGAAGATCCTTTCCAGAAGCTGGGCGGAAGAAACGTCCTGATCGAAAACAAGATGAATGCATTCTTCTATGAAGACGCCGGACATGGCTTAAATCACGAACTTTACGATGAGATAAACGATAAGATGATCGAACTGATAGGATAAGTTAAGGGAGGATACACATGGCAGACAGGAAATATCTTTATACCGAGAGGGCGCACTATATGTGTCCGAATATGCACTTCGGTATCTTGGCGGAGATCAGAGCGGGATTTGATGCGAACGGCATCATCGAGAGCATAGGTGTCCTTAAGGCGGCGCATCCGCTAATGAGAAGTCTTATAGCTGAGGAGCAGGGAAGTTCCAAGATATATTATGAAGATCATCCGGAACTTGAGATCCCTGTAACGATCAAAGGTGCGGGCGATGACTGGCAGGATGACTATAAGGCAATAGCGGGGTGGAACGTTCAAAAGGAAGCACTACTTAAGGTCTTTGCGTATCCTTC
>CADCPU010000155.1 GCA_902803365.1 Oscillospiraceae bacterium | reverse complement strand
GTCGCGGCTCTTGCCTGTTACGTCAGGCATCTTTGCCTCAACTACAGGAGGATTGTAACCCTCGTATACCATGAGGTCGATATTCTTTGTGTCGATACCGACAGCCTCACCTGCTGCAGGTGACTGTGATGCTACGACAAGATTCTTTGCAGGATCTGAGTTGTGACCGTAACCGATATTGATAGTAGCTGTAAGACCGTTGTCCTTAAGGAACTTCTCGATCTTAGCCTTTGCATCGTCACGCTTCATACCCTTTACGTCAGGCATAGCGACTGTGAGCTTAGGGATAACAAGAGTGCTCCTGTCTGTGATCTCATAAAGACCGAGCTCATCTGAGAAGATCTTGTTTTCGCCTGCAGAGCCGGACTGATAATATGCCTTGCAGCCTTCCTCTGTGAGAGTAGCAGGAACTTCTTCAATATAAGCAAGATCAAAGCCGTTCATGACAACATATGTTGCAGGCTTACCGTCTTTATCTGCAATGATCGTATAGTCTGATTCACCATAATCTGCAAACTGACTTTCCTTAGGAGCTTTTACCTGATCAAGATTGAGAGAGAGATAATTACTGATAATAGGTGTTTCTGCCTCGATCTCAAGGCTTGTTGTGCAGAATGACTTGCTGATACTGATCTCTGTGTCAGCAGCAAGACCAAAGTCTTCCGCCTTGATCCTGAAGTCACCACTTTCGATCCTGATCGAATCTGCAATGACACCATTTGTCTTACTGTCGATCTTTACATGAGCATCACTGCTGTCACCATACATTTCATTGGCAAAGACAGCGCAAGCTTTGAGTCCATTGAACTTCGAAGCATCACCTGTCTGGTTCAATTCGATATTACCCGCAAAGAATTCAACATGATCTCCATTAACGCAAGAACCTACTGTTGTGATCTTTACATCAGGTGTACCCGGTGCCGTAAAATGAACTCCGCCGCGGCCTGTATTCATTACGCCAAAGAAAGCACCGTCGACAGTGAGATTTGATCCCGAAAAGAACAACTCTCCAATAGCTGTAGCACCGATACCTTTTTCGGGATCAGTAATATGGATATTGACATTATCAGCATATATATTGGCAGACTGAACTTCGATACCTGTTACTGAAGCCTCGATATCGAGGTCACCCTTCAGCTCATCATTTGTATAATCGAGATCGTAGGCCCAGATACCTGTCTCAACACCTGAGATCTTCGCAGAACCTTCGATGGTAAGACTATCTCTTTCAGAATAGATACCTACTTCTCTCTTGTTGGAACTAACACCCAACAACGCAAACTCGTGACCATCCGTAAGGACTACATTATCAAGGTAAAGTGTTTCTGTTCTGGAATCATATCTTACCTTGCCGTCGTTGACCGGATCACCTGCCAGGACATTGTCCTTGTTTGATGCAGTTACCTCTGTATCTCCGATCCAGATCTTGTAACCTGACTCTTGTGCATTGACATGACCGCCGCTGACTGCTGCTACGCTGAGCGCAACCGCAATAACTGAGCTCATGCCCAAAAGCACGTGCCTCATGTTCTTTTTCATATTTTGTCTCCTTCTTATCTTGCGACCGGGCCGATCGCCAACAAACCCAACATTCTCCTGCCCAACGAAGAATGCATATCAAACTTGGACAGCAAGACCCCAAAGCTCTACCGTCCGACAAAAAGAAGAATATGAAAATAAAGAGTGGAACACAAAAAAACGTAAAACACCACCAACACAAACTCAACCAAAAACCGGTGCAAACGCCTGCTCTTTTCTCTTCAAATCTTCCTTTTTGCTTATAAAAGCACTTGCATTATACTTCTTTCGCGAATGTTTGTGAAGTATTGGCCGTTTTCGCGCTATCGAAAACGGGCCGTCTCAGCTACTCTGAGACAGCCCGTCTTAGTTATTGATTCATTAAGATCAGAACGGAAGTATCCTTGCTTCAACGCACTTGTCGATGAACTCAGGACTTCTCGTGAAGCCGTAAACGACATCTGCTCTTGCCGTACCCGAAGCCATGACTCCAAGCCAGTACGAAGAACCGCCTTCATCAGCCTCGCGGTTCATGAACGTAGCGTAGAGCCTGTTCAGGAACTCCTGGTCTGAGAGGTTGTAGCCTTCCATCTCTGCGCTCAGGAAGAACGATGCTCCGACCTGCTCACCCGTGATGTTGAAGTTCGCAAGCTCGCCTGCCCAGTACTGACGTCCGCCCTCATCATATCCGCGGCCCATTGCCGTCGTATACATACGCTCAACAAAAGCATATGTCAGATCAGTCGGCTTGATCTCGCCCTGAGGCTTCAGCTCACCACCTGAACGGATACCGTAAGAAGCACATGTATCTGCCCACTCCTGTGAGTATATAAATCCGTTAGCAACCGTTGTGCGATCCATCGTGCCTGTCGCAAGCTGCTCGAGCCAGTAGTTCATTCCCGCTTCATCAGCATCACGTCCGAAGAATGTCTTATAGAGGATCTCTACAAACTGCTTGTCTGTTGTTCCGCGGTTATTGAACTCCTCACTGAAGATGAATCCCTGTGCTACTTC
>CADCPU010000154.1 GCA_902803365.1 Oscillospiraceae bacterium | reverse complement strand
GGCGTAGATATCGCAGGTATCGAGATCATCGATCCTTCTAACTCCCCTAAGGCTTCCTCATATACAGAACTTCTCTATGAGCTCCGCAAGGCAAAGGGCGTAACGATGGAAGACGCTGCAAAGCTCGTCGCTGACCCTATGTACTACGGCATCATGATGGTCAAGACAGAAGACGCAGACGGTCTTGTATCCGGTGCTGTTCACACGACAGGCGATATGCTCCGTCCGGCTCTTCAGATCATCAAGACAAAGCCGGGCATGAAGTGCGTATCTTCAAGCTTCCTTATGGACTGCCCGAATAAGAAGGTCGGAGACAACGGACTTCTCGTATACGCTGACTGCGTAGTCATCCCTTGTCCTACGGCTGAAGAACTCGCTCACATCGCGATCGCCGCTGCAGATACAGCTAAGATCCTCTGCGGCATCGAAGAGCCTCGCGTTGCAATGCTCTCATTCTCCACAAAGGGCAGCGCTAAGCACGAGCTCGTTAATAAGGTTACTGAAGCTACGGCTCTCGCACACGAGCTCGCACCTGATCTGCTCCTCGACGGCGAGATGCAGTTTGACGCAGCGCTCGTTCCTGAGATCGGTGCATCCAAGGCAAAGGGCAGCCCTGTTGCAGGCCGCGCCAACGTCCTCATCTTCCCGGATCTTCAGGCAGGCAACATCGGCTACAAGATCACGGAGCGTTTGGGAGGCGCAGATTGCTTCGCGGTTCTCCAGGGTCTCGCAAAGCCTTGTAACGACCTCTCCCGCGGTTGCTGCTGGGAGGACATCGTAAACACCATCGCCATGACTGCTGTTCAGGCGCAGTGATGTTCTGATCAAGTTTGAACTCCGCCCCGCTTGCCTCTCGTCCGAGGCCGGCGGGGCTTTTTGCTGCGTGGTTTTTGTTTTTCCTCCCTTAGGAAGCAGACCCGAAACCTGCCGTTTGGTTTTTACTACCTTGGGGAGTAAATCTTAAAAGGCGGTTTTTGTTTTTACTTCCAAAGGGAGTAAAAGTGAAAATGGCCTTTTCGAGAACAAAACCGTAGGGAGTAAAAATGCGAGGGGGGCCTCTTGACTTATAATCGAACTGCTAGTACAATTATCGTAACATCGGTACAGAAAAGAGGGATAGATATGCCGAGAAAGAAACTGGTCGAATTTAATACCAACTCGATCCTGGAGGCGGCCGAGGCGCTGTTTGAGGAGAAGGGATTCGAAGCGACTTCGGTTGACGACATCGCGAAAAAGGCCGACATGAGCAAGTCGACGCTCTACGTTTACTTTAAGAGCAAGGAACTCATCTGGGACTCGATCGTCTGTATGTACATGGAAGAACTCCTGGAGGATGCGAAAAAAGCAGCGGAAGGCAAGGCGAAGTTTGAAGAGCGCTACTACGGGCTATGCTTTGATATCGCGGGGCTTTTTGAGAAGCACCCGATCTTCTACAAGGGGATGCTCGGCAAGATCTCGCTCGATATGGAGCAGGAGGTCTATAAGAAGATCTACGATGTAGGCGAGCAGATCAACGAGGCGATCGCGGACTTTATAAGGAGCGGGATCGAGGAAGGTGCCGTAAGGAAGGATATCGACATATATACCGCGGTGTTCGTGATGTGGCCGTCGATATCGGGCATCGTTAAGCTCGCGATCGAGAAGGAAGAGTACTTCAGATACAGGTTCAACACCACGAAGGATGAGTACTTGAAGAAAGCATTCGGTATGCTTTTGGAGGGCGTTGTATGAGAGCGATCTATCTTAGCGGAACTGGTAATACGAAGCACATCGTGGAGCTTTTGATGAGTGAGCTCGGTGAGAGCGACAGGGGAGTCGCGATCGAATCGGAGCAGGCGGCGGAAGCGCTCAAGGACGATGAGATCCTTCTGGCATACCCGACACAGTATTCGAACATTCCTTATATGGTAAGAGAATATATAGAGAAGAATGCCTTGGCATGGAAGGGAAAGAAAGTATTCCTGCTGACGACGATGGGACTGTTCGCAGGAGACGGAACGGGATGTGCGGCAAGGTTGCTCAAAAAGTACGGGGCCGAGATAACGGGAGGACTTCAGATCAAGATGCCCGACTCGATCTGCGATGTTAAGGCGTTGAAGAGGCCGATGGACGAATGCATCAGCATAATCAAGGCATCGGAAGAGAAGATCCGCGAGGCGGCGAAGGCCATGAAGAGCGGCAACTATCCGAAGGAAGGCTTGTCTTTCCCGGCGCATCTGGCGGGACTGTTCGGGCAGAGGCTCTGGTTCTACAACAAGACGACGGGCTATACGGACAAGCTTAAGATCGACACGACCAAGTGCAGCGGCTGCGGGCTCTGCGCGAAGAACTGTCCGATGGATAACATCAAGGTGGTTGACGGCAAGGCCAAGGCGGGCGGCAAGTGCACGATGTGCTACAGGTGCGCGGGCAACTGTCCGAGGGAGGCGATCACGCTTATCGGAAAGCAGGTCGTAGCACAGGTCGGATACGATCTTTACGATGCTGAGATGAGGAAATGATTTTCGATAGCGAAAACGGGTGTAAAAAGCCCGTTTTTTTGTGCCGTGAAAAGGCCTGCAGTTAGCGGGTGTTTACTCAATTAAACAAAACAAATCGTATCGAAGGGTGATAATTTGAGTGAATATGTCATAGGATTTTTTACTGTCGGGTCGTTAAGGCAGGAGTATCCTAGGTGTGGCTAAGCGCCATGCATAAAAAATATATTCTAAAAAGAACAGAGGTAAATAAATGGATCACACAGTAATCACAGAAGAGTATCTCAAGAAGATGGATGCTTACTGGCGTGCGACTAATTATCTTGCCGCAGCTCAGCTCTACCTCCTCGACAACCCTCTCTTGAGAGAGCCTTTGAAGAAGGAACACATCAAGAGAAAGATCGTCGGACACTGGGGTACGGTTCCGGGCCAGAACTTCATCTATGTTCACTTGAACAGAGTAATCAACAAGTACGATCAGGATCTCATCCTTTTGTCAGGTCCGGGTCACGGAGGAAACTTCTTTGTAGCTAATGCTTACCTTGAGGGTTCCTATAGCGAGGTCTATCCGAATATCAGTCGCGATATGGACGGACTTCAGAAGCTTTGCAAGCAGTTCTCTTTCCCGGGCGGTATCAGCAGCCACGTTGCTCCTGAGACTCCGGGTTCCATCCACGAGGGTGGTGAGCTCGGTTATTCCATCGCTCACGCTTTCGGTGCAGTATTTGATAACCCTGAACTCATCGCTGCCTGCGTAGTAGGTGACGGTGAGGCTGAGACAGGCCCTCTTGCTACATCCTGGCAGTCCAACAAGTTCTTGAACCCTGTAAGTGACGGTGCGGTACTTCCTATCCTCCACTTGAACGGCTTTAAGATCTCCAACCCTACGATCCTCTCAAGACTCTCACATGAAGAGCTCGAGGCATTCTTCAAGGGTAACGGCTGGAAGGCATACTTTGTTGAGGGCGACGACCCGATGACAATGCACAAGAAGATGGCTGAGACACTCGACATCGTTGTTGACGAGATCAAGGCTATACAGAAGCACGCCAGAGAGACAGGCGACACAACAAGACCTGTATGGCCTATGATCGTTCTCCGCACACCTAAGGGCTGGACTGGTCCTAAGGAAGTTGACGGCAACAAGATCGAAGGTTCCTTCCAGGCTCACCAGGTTCCTGTAATGATGGATAAGGATAACCACATGGATATCCTCCTCAACTGGCTCGAGAGCTACAAGCCTGAAGAGCTCTTTGACAACGAAGGCAAGCTCATCCCTGAGCTCCAGGAGCTCGCTCCTAAGGGCGACAGAAGGATCGCATCCAACCCTCACGCTAACGGCGGTAAGCTCCTCAGAGATCTGAGACTCCCTGATTTCCGTGATTACGCAGTTGACGTACCTGCACCGGGTGCTGTTGACAAGCAGGATATGATCGAGCTCGGCGCCTACATCAGAGACGTATTCAAGCTCAATGACGATAATAAGAACTTCCGTATCTTCGGACCTGACGAGACGATGTCCAACCGTCTTAACAAAGTTTTCGAGGTTACCAACCGCGATTGGAACAACCCTATCGATGAGGGCACAGACCAGTTCCTCGCAGCTGACGGACGCGTTATGGACTCCATGCTTTCCGAGCATATGTGTGAAGGCTGGCTCGAGGGTTATATCCTCACAGGTCGTCACGGTTTCTTCGCAAGCTATGAGGCTTTCATCAGGATCATCGACTCCATGGCTGCTCAGCACGCTAAGTGGCTCAAGGTCTGCAACGGACTTCCTTGGAGACGCCCTATCGCTTCTTTGAACCTTCTTTTGACATCCAACGTATGGCAGCAGGACCACAACGGATTTACTCACCAGGATCCGGGCTTCCTTGATCACATCTCCAACAAGAAGGCAGATGTCGTAAGACTCTATCTCCCACCGGATGCTAACTGCCTTCTCTCCACGATGGATCACTGCCTCAAGAGTAAGAACTACGTTAACGCTATCGTTGCAAGTAAGCACCCAAGGCCGCAGTGGCTCACGATGGAGCAGGCTGTTAAGCACTGCACACAGGGTATCGGCATTTGGGATTGGGCTTCCACAGATACAGGTGAAGAGCCTGATGTTGTACTCGCTTGCTGCGGTGACACACCTACGCTCGAGGCTTTGGCAGCAGTTGATATCATGCACCGCGAGATGCCTGATGTTAAGGTCCGCTTCGTAAACGTTGTTGACCTTATGAAGCTCGAGCCTAAGGACAGACATCCTCACGGACTTTCCGATGTTGAGTATGATGCTATCTTTACAAAGGATAAGCCGATCATCTTCGCTTTCCACGGCTACCCGAAGCTTATCCACGAGCTCACATACGCAAGACATAACCACAACATCCATGTTTACGGTTATCACGAAGAAGGAACGATCACTACACCGTTCGACATGCGTGTCCAGAATGAGATCGACCGTTTCGACCTCGTAATCGCTATGATCAACCACATCCCTTCACTCGGAAACAAGGGTTCATTCCTTATCCAGAAGATGCGCGACAAGTTGGTTGCTCACAAGACTTACATTCACGACGTAGGTATCGATATGCCTGAGGTTGCTGACTGGAAGTGGACAGGAGTTAAATAATCTCACAGATCTGATTTGATATCGAAGACCCGTTCGGCGTTTGCCGTTCGGGTTTTCTTTTGCCTCGGTATCGGGTAAACTTACGTTGCAAAAGGTATATTTCGTGGAGGAATCGAAAATGAAGAGAAAACATCTGACGGCGTTTGCCATGGCAATGATAATGGCCGTCTCTGCAGTCGGAACAGCAGGCTGCGACAAAGATCCAACTGAAGAAACATAGGCGAAAAAGGCCGAAGTCGAGGTCGAGGAGATGCACATGTATAACTTTTACGGACACGAGAATGCGACATGCAAGGCGATAAATAATGAATACAAGGGGATCGTAACACCGATCGATCTTTACGATGCGCTCTCGAAAATATGGTGCGCCGACACCTGCGCGCCGCGTATGAGAGGGGATTGGACACCTGATAACAAGACGCTCGGACAATGCTCGATCACGGCATTTCTTGCTCAGGACATCTTCGGAGGCGAGGTTCGCGGGATCGCGCTGGGCGACGGGAATTATCACTGCTATAACGTTGTGGGCGAATGTGTTTTCGATCTCACGAGCGAACAGTTCGACAAAAAGCTCGAGTACAGGAGCGATGATAAGATCCAGACACGCGAGGGACACTTTGCCAAGCTCGAGAAAAAAGAGCGCTACGAGATGCTCAAGAGCATGCTCCATCAAGAAACTGTCGGGGCAAATGATAGCGTTTGACGGGTAGGACAGAGGATAGTTAGCGGATATAATCAAGCAAGCGTATCAAGGAAAGGCGGACGGAATATGGTCAAGATCACCGGTAAGGAATATGAATTTAACAACTATGTGGACAGCTGTATAGGTACCGGAAGGATGGGGCTCGCGCTCCAGAAGGAGTATCTTGATCAGCTCGAACTCGTTCAGAAGTATATCGGATTCAAGCATATTAGAGGCCACGGTCTCTTCTCGGATGATATGGCGATCTATCAGGAGCGCGATATGAGAAGGTTCGGCGGTGAAGTCACTATAGACTATAACTTTACTTATCTGGATCTTGTAATGGACAGCTATAAGAGACTCGGCCTTAAGCCTTATCTCGAGCTCGGTTTTATGCCTAAGATGATGGCAAGCGGCGATCAGACCGTTTTCTATTGGAAGGGCAACGTCACTCCGCCTAAGGATTATGAGGCTTGGCAGAAGCTCTTGGTCGCAACCTTGAACCACCTTATCGACAGATATGGCAGGGAGGAAGTGCTCACATGGCCTGTAGAGGTTTGGAATGAGCCGAACCTCACTACTTTCTGGAAGGATGCATCGAAGGAAGAGTACTTCAAGCTCTTCAAGTATTCATTCGAGGCCGTTAAGGGCGTTGACGAGAACTTCAAGGTCGGAGGTCCTGCTGTATGCGGCGGATCTGACAAGGAGTGGATACAGGCATTCCTCGAGTATTGTTCGAAGGAAGGCCTTAAGCCTGACTACGTATCCCGCCACCACTACTGCACGGATCAGCCTAAGATGAGCGGCTACTACGGTTATGCTAATCTCCTCGATCCCGAAAATGATGCGGACGGTTTCCCGAACCTGCATTCGACACGCGAGATAATCGACAGTTTTCCTGAGTTCAAGGGACTCGATATCCATGTAACTGAATTTAATACTTCTTATATACCTAATTGTCCTCTGCACGATACGAACCTCAATGCGGCATTTATCGCGCAGCAGCTCTCGAGGCTCGGAGACGATAACGTTGCGTACTCCTACTGGACGTTCGGCGATATCTTTGAGGAGTTCGGTGTTCCGTTTACTCCTTTCCACGGCGGATTCGGTCTCGTGGCTAACGGACTTATCCCTAAGCCGACGTTCTGGACTTTCGCTTTCTTCAAAAAGCTCAAGGAGCAGGCATATAAGTGCGTCTATAAGGACGATGATTCCGTTGTCGTTAAGTTCGATTCCGGCGAATACCGCGGTGTTATCTGGAACATGAAGTACGACGGCAGGGCTGACGAGAAGACATTCTCATTTGAGATCGACGGACTTGAGGGTGAGTATTCTCTCGTTACCGAGGTCTGCGACGAGGAGACATGTAACCCGCTGAAGGTATGGCACGACATGGGCGAGCCCAAGAGCCTTAGTGAAGAACAGAAGGAGATCCTCAAGAGAGCAGCCGTTCCTGCAGTCAAGTCCTCAAGGCTCGATTCCAAGGACGGAAACGTTATCGAATTCAAGGCTAATCCGAACTCTGTAATCTATTTCAGCCTCAAGAAGTCGGAAGTTACATCTGCCAACGGTTACGATTATTCAAGGGTCATCGGCGGCTAAATCTTATATTACCGTATCGTTTCTTTTTGATTAGTTTTATGGACAAAGACCTGCCGTAACTATATATTAACGAAGATATAAATGTGTGTACGGAGGAATCCATAATGGTAAAGACCAAACTCGCAGGCTTGGTTGTCGGCGCAGTTGCGCTCGTATTTGCCTGCCCGTTTTTTGCTGACGGCGGCAAGGTAAATGCCGCAAGCGGACTTAAGATAGACGAGAATAACTTCCCGGATAAAAACTTCAGAGAGTATATCGCAGATAAGTTTGATGACGGTGACGGTTTCTTAAGTGATGAAGAGGCAAGCGCCGTAAAGGAGATACATTGTAACGGCTCGAAGATCGCTGACCTTTCAGGTGTAGAGTATTTCTCTGAACTTCAGGTGCTCGACTGCAGTGAGAACTCTCTTAAGGAGCTCGATCTTAAGACGAATGCAAAGGTGGTAACGATCCTTTGTTCCGATAACGAGATCAGCAAGCTCGAACTGAGCCCTTTTGCTCCGATCGTTACACTTAACGTGTCCAACAACAAGCTTGATTCACTTGACGTAAGCAACTATGAAGACCTCAAGATCCTCTATATGGGATCCAATCAGATAAAGACCATCGATCTTTCTTCCAACAGCAAGCTCCTGAGGCTTCGCGCGGAATTCGATCCGCTCGAGAAGATCGATCTTAATCAGAACAGGGCGATCACTGAACTCGCGCTCACGGGCTGCAAGCTCGGCGAGATCACGCTCAATTTGCCTGATCTCACATTCCTTGATGTCCGCGACATGGGCCTTGCAAAGCTCGATATGTCCGGGATCCCGAATGTAAAGGTCCTTATGTGCAGCGAAAACGATATCGACAAGCTCGATCTTCGCGCTGCTTCTAACCTTAAGATGGCTTATCTTCAGGGCGAGAGGACTAAGGTCAGCAAGGCGTGTGACTATAAGTTCAAGAACGACAGTGATGAGTTCGAACTCTATATCGACGGTGATGTAAGAGTAGTGACGGATAACGAACCTGATCCTACACCTACACCGGAACCGACTGCAACGCCTATCCCGACTGTAACTCCGCTCCCTACGGCAACAGCGACACCTGTGCCGCCTACGGCTACTCCGGTACCGACGGCTACACCTGTTCCGAAGGTACAGAAGGGGGACGTCAGGGATTTCATTAACAGGATCTACACCAATATCCTCAAAAGAGACGGTGAAAAGTCCGGTATCGACTTTTGGGCAGGAGAACTCAACAGCCTTAAACTTACGGGTGGCGAGGTCGCTTTGCAGTTCTTGACGAGTGATGAGTTCAAGGCCCGCAACACGACAAACGAAGAATATATCGAGATCTTGTACAATACCTTTTTCGGAAGAAGATCAGATCCTGACGGATTCCGGTATTGGAATGATCTTTTGAAGTCGGGCAAGAAACGCGATTCGATCGCTGCTGATTTTGTCTTCTCTCAGGAGTGGGCCGATATCTGCGCTACTTACGGTATCAGATCCGGAAGCAATATTCCTTCAACGGTAAAGATCGAGTCTTCGGAGGCTACGAAGGCATTTGTCAGAAGGATGTACGAGTGCGCGCTCGAGCGTGAGTTCGATCCGGTAGGACTTGATTACTGGGCAACATCTCTTGCAAATTTTGAGATCACTGGTGAGACATGCGGTGTATCATTCTTCCTTTGCGACGAGCTCCTGAACTCGGGAGTATCCGATGCTGATTACGTATACAGACTTTATGCGACATTCATGGATCGTGTTCCGGATGTTGAAGGTCTCAATTATTGGATGGATATAATGAGCAGGAGCGGCGAAAATAAGTATATCGTGGCTGTGTACGGTTTCACAAGAAGCCAGGAATTCGTTGATAAGTGCGCTGCCGCAGGCATTGTACCGTTCGTCTAATATGTGCGTATATATGATATATATCTAAGGAACTTGACAGATGACCGATTTTCGAATGAAAATTGGTCATTTTGTTGTGCAAAAATCAAAGAAATTTTGTTGTTTTTCTGCGGCTAACCTTATTTAATTAAGAGAGTAATGGAGGTTATTTATGAAAAATGTGTGTGTGTCCAGGATCGCGGGCTTTTTGACCGTTTTGATCCTATTGTCTGTTTTCGCAAACCCGGTTTACGCAGCTACTCGTACGTACAACATGAAAGTTGTCAGAGACCATAATGGTGCCAGAGCTGCTGCTTACAAGATCAATGAGTTCAGAACAAATGATCCTTGGTATTGGAACGAGTCCAATACAAGTAAGGTCTATCCTCAGGTTCCTGCTCTTGAATACGATTATGCATTGGAAGAGATCGCAATGCAGAGAGCTGCTGAACTCGTATTTAAGTATGATATATATAGACCGGACGGTTCCCTTTTTAATACACTTACATACAATACCATCTATTCTACGGGTGAGATCCTCAGCCCATGCAGCAGCGTTGATGAAGCTATCAATCGTTGGTTGTCCACGGGTGAGAATTATACCTATCAGAACAACAGACGCCGCCTTCTCGATTCCGACTTTAAAGCATTTGGTGTCGGTCACGTAATTATCGAAGGTCAGCATTTTTGGGCTGTTGAATTCGGTAACTTTGCTAGTGATACAGCTGCTCCTGCAGTTACTGATAATACAGTTACGTATTCCTGGAAATACGATGATGAACGTTATACAGAATTCAACCCTACATATAAGACAACTAAGACATCAATCCCGCTCAATCAGACAATGGCTATTGCTGATCTTTATAAGGCAATGAGTCTTATGCCTTTGGACTATTCCGTAATAGTTCCAATCCCTTTGTCTGAGTGTACTTTTACTGCTACTGTTCAGGATACAACTTACGCTACCATTGAAAACGGAAAGATCGTTCCTAAAAAGCAGGGAACAGCAAAGGTCTATGTTACCGTTACATGGAACGGTATGACCAAGCAGCTTCCTGTAAGGAATGTCTCTATTACTAGGGCAGCTGATCCTACGGTTGCGCCTACGGCTACAACCAAGCCTACACCATGGCCGACGGTTTTTCCTTCGGCAAAGCCGACAGCAACAAACAATCCTAAGCCTACAGCTACTAGTAAGCCTGTAGTTTCAGGTGGTGCTACTCCTACTGTTTATCCGTCACCAACGATCTATCCTTCTCCAACGCCTGAAGGATATGTTCGTCCTACAGATGCGCCGCTTCCTACGGCTACAACCAAGCCAACACCAACGATCTATCCTTCTCCAACACCTGAAGGATACGTTCGTCCTACAGAGCCGCCGGTACCTACGGCTACGACTAAGCCAACACCGACGATCTATCCTTCTCCAACACCTGAAGGATATGTACGTCCTACAGATCCGCCGTTGCCAACATCTACACCTAAGCCGACAGCAACGGCTACACCTAAGCCGACAGCTACGGCTACACCTAAGCCAACAGCTACGGCTACACCTAAGCCAACAGCTACGGCTACACCT
>CADCPU010000153.1 GCA_902803365.1 Oscillospiraceae bacterium | reverse complement strand
ATTCTTCGCAGGTCATATTTTCGAGGCCCTGCTCAAGACCTTTGAACCAGTCGCTGAAAAATCCGTTCATGGCAGATCCTCCTCTTTGTATCCTTTGGATTCGAGCACTGTGAACCTGCCCGGAAAGATCTCACGGCAGATACGAAGCTCGAGCTCCTGTCTGTGTGCAAGGTGCTCGTAAAGGGCTTCTTCGCCAGATACACCATTTGCCTTGGAATAGGGGCAGTTATCAAAGAAACCCATCATCATTGGGAACCACAGCTCGTTGCCCTGATCGTCGGATCGCTCTTTGCGGATAACGGCTATGTTGGACGGGATATCAGCCGCCTTAAGGTATACGATGTGATATTCCTTGCCTTCCAAAACCGCAGCGATCTGCCTGTAAAGATCAAGTATCTCGTCATCCGTCGCATTGCGGAACAAGATCATGTCCTCGACGATGTTCTGAAAGATGGAACACTCGAAGATGTTTCCGTCACTCTTCCAGTTCGAGAAACGGGTCAGGATCATTGTCTTGAAGTCTTCAAAGGGGATCCTGCCGTTATAGATCTCGTGTTTTTCGAGGTCCTGATAAAAGCCCGGGATATCCGTCATTATCTTCGTGTAGCAGATGACGATGCCGTCTTCTTCCTCGTGGCTCTTCTCCTCGATCTCATGTCTGATCCTGTCGTACTTCGTGAGGATCGCGCCGTACTCTTCCCTGCTCACCTTGGCGCACCAGGCGAGTTCGATCGGCGAATAATCGCCCTCGGTAATATATCTGTAGTCGGGGTATTTGGCCGACAACTTAGTGACCAGCGTGCTCTTGCCGCTGCCTTGTAAACCTTCGATAAAATAGTTCATGTAAGTCTCCTTTATGAAGCGACGGTCGCTTCATGCGGATCATTAACACTTCATGAATCCGCAGCAACCGATCTCCGAAAACTCCCTGAAACCGAGCGATTTGTAGAACGCGATGGTCCTGGGAGTGTTGTCTGTAACAAGTTCGATCTGGCGAACGTTCCGGTATCGATCGAGAAGGTCTCGGATCAATGCTGATCCGATGCCCTGACGCTGGTATTCAGGATAGATAAGGATGTCCTGAAGGAACAGTATCGTGGCGCCGTCACCGACAGCCCTGATGATTCCGACGAGCTTGTCGCCGTCGTATGCCGCAAGGACCGCAAGCGAGTTTTCGAAGCCTTTTCTCAATGACTCAAGATCGTTAGTATATGCGACCCAGCCGACCGCCTTATACAAACCTGCTATCTCTTCTTCGTTATACTCGGTATATTCCGCTATTCTCATGATGCATCACCCCTTCGTTTTGTAAAAGCCTCTGTAAAATACAGAATCATTCGGCTTGATCAGTATCAAGCCTATGTTTATTATATCCGAACCCGCGATGACGGCGTTGACCCATGCGATGAAGACCAGATAAGGTCTGAGCGCATCGGGCGCGAAAAACGAGCATACCGCGGGCATTACAGTTAACATTATAAACGGCAAAGATATAAACAGCCAGAAGTGCCACTTGCGCATCGGGAAATCAGGTGTAAGCCAAAAGTAGAGACCCGAATGGGTAAGGAAGATGTCGCCCTTGGGTGCGGCTACAAGGATGTGGCAGAGTTCGTGGATCGGATACACGATCAGGCAGATCAGGAGCTTTGTCAGGAAATTGCCTGCGGCCAGACCGCCCGTGTAAAATGCGACATTGGCCAGCACGATCATAAGACCGTACGCAAACCACATGTAATTTCTTCTGAACCAATCGTTTCTTATAAACGGCTTATACTCGTTATAATCGATCCGAGGCTCGGGCAACTGCTTCATCCAACGTATCATCTGGTATTTCCTCTTCCGTAACAATGTTACTGTTTAATTATCTTAAAAGGAGTCGGGTTCCTCAAGACAATTCTTGTTGATTTTTTCGAAAAAATAGCCGCAGGGTGTAACATTTGCCTCCGACGGCCGTCTGTAGAGGTAAGAAAACAAGTTCGGAGGTGCTCTATGAAAAAGTTGACCGTAGCTTTCTTTATATTAGTAGCTGCCATGGCGATCGTGTCCGTTTTCGGAGCGGTCAAGCTTATGAACAGCGAAAAAGCTGACAGCGAGCCCCGCGAAGAGGCCTCTGATAAGATCCTTGAAAATGCCGCTACAGAAACGGAAGAAAGCGAGACCGACAGCATCGTTCAAAGACTCGTGTTCAAGACAGAAGACGAAAGTGATAAAATACCTGATGGGTATATTGCTATACTCCGCGGAGGTACCGGCGAGATTACATATAATACATATGTATATCAGACCGAAGACGGCTTTGAATACATCAACACAACAAGGACGACGCTTAGTTGGGGCAGCACCAAGGGAAAGGTCAAGATAGACTCCCAAGGCAGCAGTGTCGATATGGACCGGCTCCTGAAGATAGCCGAGGATCATGGTTCGGCGCAATTCGTTACTTTTCCGGACGAAAACAAGGCGCGGCCGATAGATGACTTTAAAGCGGAATACGGATAAGGAGGAAAACTTTGGAAGATACGCAGATTATAGATCTGTATTTTGAGCGGTCGGAGAACGCCATCTCTGAAACAGATATCAAATACGGCGCATACTGCCACACGATAGCATATAACGTCCTTTTGAATACGGAGGATTCGGACGAGTGTCGCAACGACACTTATCTTAAAGTATGGAATTCGATACCGCCTACGCGGCCGTCGCATTTCAAGGCTTTCATCGGAAAGATCACGAGGAATCTGGCAATAGATATGTACAACAAGAACCACGCACAAAAAAGGAATTCCGGCTCGGTAGATTTGGCACTCGACGAGCTGGCCGAGTGCATCAGCGACAATTCCAATCCGTACAAAGCGGAAGACTCTGTCGTAACCGAATGCCTCAACGCCTTTTTAAGATCTCTGCCGACAGAGACGCGAAGCATATTCATCCGCCGATACTGGCAGATGGCATCTACTGCCGATATTGCACAACAGTTGAATCTCAAGGAGTCAACGGTCCGAGTATCACTTAAAAGGACCCGCGACAAACTTAAAGCATATTTCTTAAAGGAGGGAATCTATCTATGAGTTCAATGCGACTACTTAAACTCATCGGAACCATCGACGATGACCTCATAACTGAAGCACTGGAATATAAAGGCAAGGCAGTTACACAGCCCATAGCGGAGCCTGTCACCAAGCCTGTTCCCAAACGGTCGAACGGCAGAACCCGCACCATTGTCATAAGCCTTCTGTCTGCTGCAGCATGCGTCGCTCTGTTCATTGGAGTCATGATGTTTAAACCCAGCAAGTCAGCCGAGACCAAAGAGGTTGATACACACAATGGAGCCACAAACGCAGTGCTTGCTGAGATCGGTTCTGACACGCTCGGAGGATCTGATTCAACCAAAGAATCACCTTCATGGTTCTGGGATTCTTCTGACGAAGAAGAAGAAGAGACTGTAGCTGCAGTCGAGGATAATTTCGCAGAAGAAGCTGATGACAGAAATATCGACAGCAAGGATGCTACGGACGGAGGTTATAATCTGACCCCGGATACACCTGTAACAAAACTATCGCTTCAGATCAACAGCATCGCTGACGGAACGATAAAGGTATCCTATGTCCTGTCCGACTCCAATTATGCTGATGAGTTCTATACATACGAAGATCTCTACCGTATCGTAAAGAAAGACAGCACTTACGGAGTTGATTACAGCAGCCTCCAGTCACCTGATAAGGAGCCTGACGAAAACTCTGTGAAAGTTCCTCTCGATCAGACGACAAACACTATGACCTTCAATTATGAGGAGAAATACGGCGAGCTCGAACCGGGCAAATACCTGTTCGTAGGTTACATTTACTCGAATAACGGAGACGGTACCCCGTTCTGGCAAACCGCAGAGATCATAATACCTAGAACATGATTCAATTCATGTTGAAAACACTTCAGCCGCCTTTGGGCCTCGTGCCCGGGGCGGTTGTTGTTTGCTGCGATTGACGGGTTTTTGGCGTCCTAGGGCAGTCATTTGTTTTCGTGCAAAATCTTTTTGGCGTCCTTAGGGAGTCATTTCAAATTTGGCGTTTTGTTAACTGCGGCGTAGGGTAGTCATTTTGCGAGGGGCAAAAAAATTACAGGAAGCTCAAGACCT
>CADCPU010000152.1 GCA_902803365.1 Oscillospiraceae bacterium | reverse complement strand
TCATCCTCATTGCAAGTTTTGTATTGCTTTATTTTGTTTCTAAAAAGCAGAGTGCACTCGAAGGTGCTGACAGTTCTGTCAGACTTTCTGCGCAGTCGGGTTTTTCGTGCGAATTTGCCGAAGCCCAGAAACTCTATCCTTTCTGTGACGGTGTTATCAAGATCGCTAATGACAGAGTCGCTTATCTTACATCTTCGGGAAGCGAAGTATACAGCTATCCGGTAAATTATATGAACCCGGTATGTTACATAAGGAACGGCTATTGTATCGTTGCAGATATCGACGGTTATTCCTTCTCTGTATATGATGCGAAGAATCAGATCTTCATTAAGTCGACTGATGAGAAGATCAAGGCGTGCTATCTGTCAGATCAGTGTTTCTCCGCCGTGATCCTTGACAGTAAGGATGCTTACGGTGAAGTAATGCTCTGTGATCCCAACGGTGCTTTTATCGCCGAGTGTATATCCAATGATTCCGGATTCCCGGTATCTTGCGTGTTTAACGATGATTCTTCGATGATCGCGATCACGACCGTAAATACCAACGGTGCCGTTGTTAAGCCTTATATCAAGCTTCTTAAGATCGAATATGACAGAAAGAGATATACGGCTGATGACCACGCTGTCTACTCGATCGAGGATAGTGAGATCTTGTCTTCGATCTGTTTCTCGAAGGACAGATTCGTTACTTTCTCGAGTGATTCGGCTTATCTTGTTGGCGATAAGGACGTAGCAAAGCTTGAACTCGGATTCGGAAGCTTTAACTGTTGTTTCACTGTCGGAGATAACCTTTTTATCATCTATTCTGACGGTGTAGGACGTGTTAATAAGCTTGCTGTCATTGACAGCGGTAACAATATAGTTTACGATTCATTATTGGGAAGTACCGTTAATGCATATGGTACAGATGGCGACAGAGCGGTCATAAGCGTTGACCGAAGGATATTCGTTTTCGGTAGTGACGGTAACGTCGTATCCGATATTTCCGTAGATGAAGACGTATTGAAGGTCGGATTCATCGGAAGCGATAAGATCATTGTCGTATCTACCAGCGGTGTGCATACATACAATTATTAAGGAATAATATGGAGACAGAATATAAACTGACATTTAAGAACGAAGAAGAATTGTTTGGCATTCTCGATGCAGACTGGTTTTATAACCTCTGTATGGAGCATGAGGAACAGGAAGCAATTAAACTGTCCAGTGTTTATTACGATACACCTGACCGTAAGATGTTGAGTCGCGGCGGTGCTATCAGAGTCAGAAACATCTCGGATTCCGATGAGGAAGAAGAGACATACGAGCATACGATCAAGCTCGGCGGTAAGGTTGAAAACGGCCTTCACCAGCGTTATGAGTGGAATCTCAAGACATTTTCCAAGTCTTTCTCAAAGGAGGAGTTCCTTGACGGTATCTCAAGGAGCGAGGATCCTTCTGATATCCTTACGTCAGCTCTTGACGGTATCGATGACGATGAGCTTGAGCCTTTGTGCAAGACCAAGTTTAACAGGACTATATATACTTTCGGCTACGGAGACAGCATTATGGAAGCTTGCTTTGACTTAGGTAAGCTCTCTGCAGGCGACAAGAGCGAGCCTATCTGCGAACTCGAACTCGAACTTATCTCGGGTGATGTCGTTGACCTGTCAGATCTTGCCAACTATATCGTCAGCAAGACTACGGCTCAGTTCTCCAACGACAGTAAGTTCAGACGTTGTCTCAAGCTTTTGGATGAGGAGTAAGAAGTGTCTTTATATGACCTTGCGATAATCGGTGCAGGCAGCAGCGGGCTTTATCTGGCCTGCGTATGTCATTCTCTTGTGCCTGATATGAATATCGTTATCCTTGATTCCAATCCGAAGCTTGGCAGGAAACTTGCCATCACAGGAAACGGCAGATGCAATCTGACGAACAATACGCTTAATATCGACGAATACTTTACGGATGATCCCGATAAGCTTAAGGCTGTTATCGGGGCACACGATCAGTATGCGTCGATCTCTTTTTTCGAAAACGAGCTTGGACTTGATACCAAAGACAAGGGTGAGCTCGTATATCCGTCTACATTTAAGAGCGCTTCAGTAATTGATGCTATGCGTCTGTATCTGCAGGATGTCGATATAAGACTTGATTCCAAGGTCTTGGGCATTCGAAAAGAAGATAATTTTATCTTAAAGACTTCAGCTTCAGAGATCACCAGCAAAAAAGTTGCGGTTTGTACAGGCGGTTGTTCATATAAAGTTACAGGCAGCGACGGCAATTTCTTCAAGGTGCTCGGAAGTCTTATTCCGAAGGAAAGGTTTACAGCTGTTAATCCGGCTCTTGTTTCACTTGTAAGTTCTGATAAGGACATAAGAGACTTATCCGGTCAGAGGTTCGAGTGTACGGTAACTCTTGAAAACAACGGCAATAAGATCAAGACCGAGACAGGCGAGATGCTCTTTACTGATTATGGTATTTCAGGCATCTGCGTTATGCAGCTGTCTCGTTTCCTTAAGCCCGGCAAGAATGTGGTCGTAGCTGATCTTACTGATTCTGATGAACATATCAGGAAATGCCTAGAGAAGTTTAATGACCGCAAGATTGAAGATGCGCTTGCGGGCGTTCTGCCACGCGAACTTACCAGGATAACGCTTAAGAGACTGTCAAAAGATCAGCTTAGGAATGAGAGCGACGTTAAGCGATTCCTCGATCTTCTCCATAACTTCAGGATAATAATCTCCGTTACCAACGGCTTTGATAACGCGCAGGTCACACGCGGCGGCTTAAAGCTGTCAGCTCTTGATGAGCATCTTCAAAGTCTTGATGTTCCGGGACTTTTCGTTGCAGGCGAAGCCGTTAATGTTGACGGTCCTTGCGGCGGATATAATCTTCAGTGGGCATGGAGCTCGGCTTATGCAGTTGCGAAGGGAGTGATCGGATGACATTCGATATCAGTCTTACTCCTGCTGAGCTTGATGAGATAAGAGACGTTAATAAGGCTTTGCTCCTGAAGCTTTCAAAAGGTAACAAGTATATGCGCAATGCCTATAAGGGCATAGAGCGCGGTCTTCTCACGCTTCGTATCGATAAGCGTTCGGTTGATGCCAGAAAAAGACCCGATATCATTACAAATTTCAGGGTCGACATCAGAAAGCCTGCAGAATTTGAGGAAGAAGACAGGATGCTCATAAAGAGCGTCTTTAAGTTTGATAACGTAAGCATGAAGCAAAGGCCTGTCATTATCGGATTTGGTCCTGCAGGTATGTTTGCTGCTCTCGTATTGGCAAGATATGGCCTTAAGCCGATCGTGCTTGAACGCGGTTCGGCAATGGAGCGTCGTGTTGCACTTGTTGAAGAATATAAGAACGGCAAGCGCAGGCTTGACCCTGAGACCAACATTCAGTTCGGTGAGGGCGGAGCAGGCACTTTTTCTGACGGCAAACTCTTTTCGGGCATATCCAGTGAGTTTAAGAGGTTTATTTTCGATACCTTCGTAGAGCACGGTGCTCCTGAGGATATCGTTTACGATTCGCATCCGCATATCGGTACGGATAACTTAAGGGAAGTCGTCGTAAATATCAGAAAAGAGATCGAAAGCCTCGGTGGTGAAGTGCGCTTTGATTCTCTTGTGCGTAAGCTTTGCATCGAAAACGGCAAAGTGACCGGAGTTGACTATATGCGTGGTGAAGATCAGATTCATATCGATACTGATGACGTGATCCTCGCGATCGGCCACAGCAGCCGCGACACATTCCGTGAACTCCTTGATGAAGGCATCACGATGGAGAATAAGCCGTTTTCGGTCGGTGTCAGGATCGAACATTTGAGAAAAGATATCGATATCGCGCAGTACGGATTTGATACGATAGGTCATTTTGATATCTCATCGGCTTCTTATAAACTTGCCGTTGATACCAAGACGGGCAGAAAACTCTATACTTTCTGTATGTGCCCGGGTGGTGTCGTTGTTCCGGGTGCTTCCGCTGAAGGTCATATCTGTACCAACGGTATGAGCTATTATGCTCGTGATGAAGTGAATTCCAATTCTGCTCTTCTTGTTCCTGTTGATCCCGAGATATATGGTGAGGGGATAATGGCAGGTATCGAGTTCCAGGAGCTTCTTGAGACTCGCGCTTATGAACTTGCAGGATCTGACGGATCAGCTCCTTGTACGACGTTCAAGGCCTTTAAGGATGGAACGACAGCTCAAGGATTCGGTAAGATACAGCCTAGCTATAAGCCTTCAGTCAAGCTTTGTGATCTGAATGAACTGTTCCCTGAAGTGATCTCCGAATCCATAAAGGACGGAATAATCAATATGGGTAAAAAGATCAGGGGCTTTGATGATGACGATGCGATCCTTACTGCAGTTGAAGCCAGAAGCTCGTCGCCTGTAAGGATCCTCAGAGATAAAGAAAACTTTCAAAGCGTCAACACAAAGGGACTTTATCCGTGCGGCGAAGGAGCAGGTTATGCAGGCGGCATAACTTCTTCAGCTGTTGACGGCATCAAATGTGCGAATGCGCTTGTTTCAAAATACTCCGGTTCTGGTATATAATATTCATTGTGTTTCAGTACACGCTTATGAGTTTAATATTCTTAAAGGAGTGTTCATATATGTCAGCAAAAAATACAGCCGTTATCACTGTTGTCGGCATTGACAGAGTGGGTATCATCGCAGGTGTTTCCAAGCTTCTCGCAGAAGAAGGTATCAATATCAAGGATATCTCCCAGACTATCCTCGACAACATCTTTACCATGATCATGATGGTAGATCTTAAGGATGTTGAGATCGAAAAATCCGATATCGTAGAAAAACTCAATGCTTTGGGCGAAGAACTCGGTGTAAGTATCACTATCCAGCACACCGACCTTTTCAATGCAATGCACAGGATCTGAGGTGAATAACTTATGATTACTGATTTTGAAATACTCGAGACAACCAGGATGTTCTCCGAGCAGCATCTTGATATCAGAACTATCACCATGGGTATCAACCTCATGGACTGCGCTGCTTCTACTGTTGAGGAATCCTGCAACAAGATCTATGACAAGATCTGCCGCTATGCAGGCAATCTCGTTCAGGTAGGTGAAGACATCTCCAAGAAGTATCACGTACCGATCATCCACAAGAGAATATCCGTTACGCCTATCTCCATCGTTGCCGCAGCTTGCGGTGCGAAGGACTATACACCTTTTGCAAAGGCTCTCGATAAGGCTGCAAAAGCATGCGGCGTTAACTTTATCGGCGGTTTCTCCGCTCTCGTTCAGAAGGGCTATACGACATCTGACAAGATCCTCCTCGATTCCATTCCTGAGGCTCTTGCAACAACAGACTTCGTTTGTTCCAGTGTTAACCTTGCTTCTACAAGAACAGGTATCAATATGGATGCCGTAAGAGATATGGGTGTCATCATCAAGCGCGCGGCAGAGAGAACTGCTGACAGAGACGCTATCGGTTGCGCTAAGCTCGTTGTTTTCGCTAACGCACCTGAAGATAATCCTTTCATGGCAGGCGCATTCTTAGGCCCCGGTGAGCCTGAGTGCGTAATCAACGTAGGTATTTCCGGTCCTGGTGTTGTTAAGCACGCCCTCGAATCCGTTAAGGGTCGTGACCTCGGTGTCGTAGCAGAGACTATCAAGAAGGCAGCATTTAAGATCACTCGTGTAGGTGAGCTCGTAGCCCGTGAAGCATCCGAGAGACTCGGTGTACCGTTCGGTATCATCGACCTGTCACTTGCTCCGACTCCTGCTGTAGGTGACTCCGTTGCACGACTTCTTGAAGAATTCGGTCTTGAAGAGTGCGGTACTTGGGGTACAACAGCTGCTCTTGCAATGCTCAATGACGCTGTAAAGAAGGGCGGTACGATGGCTTCTTCATTCGTAGGCGGTCTTTCCGGTGCGTTTATCCCTGTTTCTGAGGATGAGGGTATGATCGCAGCTGCTAAGTCCGGCTGCCTCAAGCTCGAGAAGCTCGAAGCAATGACATGTGTCTGCTCCGTTGGTCTTGATATGATCGCTATCCCGGGTGATACTGATGCAACAACTATCTCCGGTATCATCGCAGATGAGATGGCTCTCGGTACATTCAACAATAAGACAACTGCAGTTCGTATCATTCCTGTTCCGGGTAAGGGAGTAGGTGATGAGGTCGAATTCGGCGGTCTTTTGGGTACTGCTCCTATCATGCCGGTCAACACAGCTTCCTGTGCTGACTTCATCAACAGAGGCGGAAGGATCCCGGCTCCTATTCACAGCATGAGAAACTAAGATGATAACCATAGTTACCGCATTATATTCGGAAGCAAAGCCTTTTATCGAAGCACTCGGTCTTAAGAAAAGATCTGAGGAGCAGCAGTATCAGCACTTTGTGTCCGATGCGGTCGAACTCGTAATAACAGGCGGGGGATATGTTCCTTGTTTAAGGAACGTCTCCCGCCATTTTGCGCTCTTTCCTGCCTCCGAGGATTCCGTCATTATCAATGTCGGTATATGCGGTGCCTCCGAAGGCTTCGCGAAAACAGGCGATATGTTCCTTATAGACGGCATCATCGATACGGTCTTTGACAGGACTTTTTATCCTGATGTGCTCTATAAGAATGACTTTAACAGGAGCTTTATCAATTGTGTCTCAAAGCCTGCCACTGAAGGTACCGGACTTTTTGACATGGAGTCTGCAGCTTTTTATGAAGCTGCCTCAGTCCACGTAACGATCGACAGGCTCTTTATGTTTAAGGTAGTCTCGGATATCCTTGATCCGTCAAATCCAGCTGATCCTACGGAACTTATCAAGCCTTATGCGGATCGTATCATTGAATTTGCAAATAGTGTTTCTTCAATGAACCATCCGGTAAGTCATGATATCGATAATGATCTCCTAAGCAAGGTAGAGGATAAGTTCAGCCTTACAAGAAGCCTTTATGAGAAACTTCAAAGAGGCGTATTCTATCGCATCTTAAACGATCAAGATTATGTATCCGATATCTTGAGACTTCTTGATATCGAGCTTGAGCGCAATGATAAGAACTATAAAAAGCAGATATTCGAAGATTGGTTTGACGGATTCAAGAATGATTCGATCCTCAAGTTCAGACCTTCCGGTCGATATGATCTTCTTAATCCTCGCTTTACCAATATCTATGCGGAGAAGGATGCCGTTATTCCGGATAATTTCAAGGATCGAAGGGTGATCCTTATCGATAACTACAAGGATATCTTTAACCGCAAGCATCAGAACTTCGATCTTCAGAAGAGATCTCCTGCGCTCATATTGGCCAATAACCGCGGCAGATATGTCTATAAGGGCGCTGATGTCTGTCAGGACTTCGGTAATAAGGACTTTTACTATTCTTCCTGTATGATGAACTGTCTTTATGATTGCGAGTATTGCTATCTGGCAGGAATGTATCCTTCAGGAAATATCGTTGCTTTTACTGATCTTGATAAGCTGATCAACGAGATCGACGAGATACTTAAGGAACATCCGATGTATCTCTGTGTATCTTACGATACTGATCTTCTTGCGGCAGAAGGCCTTTTTGATTACGTCAGAAAGATTATCGAAGCTGTTTACGACAGGCCTGATCTTACGGTCGAGATCAGGACAAAGAGTTCCAATATTGCCGTTTTGAAGGATATGAAGCCATGTGATCGAGTGATACTTGCCTGGACTTTGTCTCCGGATGTTGTTGCATCAGGTATCGAGCATCGTGCTTCCGACATGGCAAACAGACTTAATGCACTTAAGACCTGCGCGGATCTTGGTTTTAAGACTCGAGTTTGTTTTGATCCGCTGATCTATTATCCGGATTGGGAAAAAGACTATACCAAGCTCGTAGAAGATGTTTTCGCTGCTGTTGATCCGTCTGTGGTCAACGACGTGAGCATCGGTGTTTTCAGGATCTCCAGTGATTATCTCAAACTCATCAGAAGACGCCGCCCGAACGCTCCTTCGGTTGCTTTTCCGTTTGTGTCCGAAAACGGTGTCTCGCATTACGGCAGCATATCGGCGATAATGATAGAGACGATCAAGAAGAAGGTAATGGAGTATATGCCTTCAGATAAGATATTCGTTTGGGAGGAAAAGGATGAATAGTGCTTTGGTCTTTGGAGCTACCTCAGGTATCGGTAAGTGCATTGCCGAGTCTTTGGCTGGACAATATAAAGTTACAGGTATAGGCCGCGATATCTCTAAGGCATCGATTCAGGGTGTCGAGTTGATCGAATGTGATCTTCAGGATGAGGCTCAAGAACGTAAGCTCCTTGATTCGATCGAGTGCCCTGATGTCATCATCTTCTCGGCCGGCAGTGCATACTACGGCCTTCACGAGAACATAGACGGTAAGGCGATAGAGGAGATGGTTAATGTTGACCTTTTAAGTCCTATGCGTGTTGCTAATCATTATCTTAACAGGATGAAGCAGCGCAAGAGCGGCCATCTCATTTTTATATCTTCCGTGACTTCCGATTCAGTTAATCCTCACGGTGCATGTTACGGTGCTTGCAAGGCAGGACTTCGCAGTTTTGCGAGAAGCCTTTTCGAAGAAGTCAGAAAACACGATATCAAGATCACTCTCATAACTCCTGACCTTACCGATACGGCATTGTACAGGAATGCGAACTTCGGTGTTGATAAAGACCTTGTCCTCAAGCCGCAGGATGTAGCTGAGGCCGTGACATTTGCATTGAATAAACCCGGTAACGTAGACGTATTTGAGATTTCGGTCAGACCTATGCGTAATGCTATAATAAAGTGATATCATAAAGATATATCTTTTGTGGGAGGTATATTATGCTTAAGAAATTGTTTTCTGCGATGATCACAGTTGTGGCACTCTTTGTCTTATCGTGTCCTGTTATTGCAGCTGATCAGATAGATGAGTTTGTTAATCGTTGCTACAAAGTAACTTTTGATCGTGAAGCTGACAGTGAAGGTTTTGCTTATTGGAAAGAAACGATCACAAGCGGCAAGATGGACGGTTCCGTTGTTGCATACAGTTTTCTCTTCAGCCCCGAATACACAGGCAAGAAAACATCCAACGAGCAGTATGTAACCGACCTTTATATGATGTTCCTCGGGCGTGATCCTGATACTGAAGGATACAACTTCTGGGTAAGCCAGCTTAAGAGCGGAAAGAACCGTAAGAGCGTATTTGCAGGTTTTGCCAATTCCGTCGAGTTCTATGATCTTTGCTGTTCTTACGGTATCACTGCAGGATATTTCACTGATGAGTTCGGTCTCGACCGCGTAAATAACGTAAATCTCTTTGTTGAACGTCTCTATAAGACTTGCCTCGGAAGGATAGGTGACAGGGACGGCCAAACATTCTGGGTCGAGAGCCTCCTGCTCGGCAATTCCACAGGAATCTCCTGCGCGGCTAATTTTATCAGAAGTGCCGAGTATACATCCAAGGGATTGAATAACGTAGACTATGTAAAGAATCTCTATCCTGCATTTATGGGTAGAGAGGCTGATATGGACGGACTTAATTACTGGGTTGGCCTCCTTAGCAGAAGGACGACCAGAGATCAGGTTTTTGAAGGATTCGCGAATTCTCAGGAATTTTCCGATATCTGTGCTTCTTATGGCATCGTCCGCGGCGATTTTGCAGCTTTTTCGAGAGCTGAATACGGCGATCATGCAGACCTGTTCGATCTTAACGGCGTCAAGGTAAAGACTATCTGCTACAATGCTGACGGATCCGAAGCATATGCGATCTATTATGTATATGCCAATGGCATTGTCACACGTGAAGAAAAATGCGATATGAAAGATAATCTCCTTGATTATTCCGATCTCGCATATAATTCCGCCGGAAAACTGGCAAGATCGACCCACTATAACTCATACGGAAACCTTTTGGGTTGGACTACTTTTGAATATGATGAATCCGGTGCGATCAAGACACATAAGGAATATGAGCCGGGCGGAACGGTAAAGTCCTGTGAAGAATTCAAGAATGGCAAGCTCGACAGCTTTACGACTTATAACGCTCAGGGGCAGATTACATCAAAGCTTACATATGCTTATGATGCTTCAGGCAATCTGTCAAAGAAGACAATGTCCTACTATTCAAACGGCAGGCTCATAAGAGACGAGGATACTGATGCTTCAGGTAACAAGACAAAGACAGTCTTCTATGGTACTGACGGCAAGGTTACATCATCTTATACATATGAGTATTATCCTGACGGTACGATGAGCAAGAAGTCTCAGTACGACAAGGATGGTAAGATCAGTATAATTACCGAATACGACAGAGCAGGAAGAGTTCAGCGTAAGACCGTTTATACAAGATCAGGTGAGTCAGATCACTATACTACCGATTATGACATTAACGGAAAAGCAATAAGAACTACTTACTATAAGGCAGACGGTACCGTAATCGACAGAGTTACACACAATTAAATGAATTAGAAATGAAGGCTGTCTCGCTGAGGCAGCCTTTAATATTGTTTGAATTATTCCAATTGTAATGTGAGTCAAGCCCGCTTGAAAACAATGGACAGATCACGGATCAAACTGTCAAGGCTGCCAAAGGCACTGCTTCGCGGCTAACGGCCTTGACTTCTGATCCGGTGATCTGTATTAGAGAACCAAGCGGGCTTTGACAACCCATTTAATACAAACTCACCCTAAGGGTGAGTCGCCAGAGTAGTGCAACAAAAAAACTCACCCTAAGGGTGAGTCATACTGAAAAAAATTATGCTGCGGTGAGTTTCTTCTTAACGATCCTGATCACGATAATGTAATAGGTCAGTTGCATTAAGACCGTCACAGCCCAGGAAACCGGGTATGAGATGAACAGGAAATCAAGTGTCTTGTTATGAGGGAACAATTTGTAGATCCAGACTATTCTGGTTCCGACTGTACCGATTATCGAAAACATCATTGGAATAGTGGAATATCCCATACCTCTGAGAGCAGACGGTACCATATCCATTATTGAACAGAGAACATAAGTGGAAGACGTGATTATGAGTATGCTCATGCCGTGAGCGATAACATCTTCGCTCTTGGAGAAAATACTCAGCAATTGATGACCGAAGATCGCAGTTAGTGAACCGAGTACAACGGAGATGATCACTTCAAGGATCACGCAGTCACGCATAACACGCTTCATCCTGTCATAGTTCTTTACGCTGTAATTCTGGCTCATAAAGCTCATACAGGATTGCGATACTGAGTTGATCGATACGAAGAGAAAACCGAGAATGTTATTGGCAGATGTATATCCTGCCATAGCATCAGATCCGAACGGATTGACTGAAGATTGGAGCAGGACATTTGAGAAATTAATGACTGTGCCCTGAACACCTGCGGGAATACCGACTTTGAAGATCGTAAAAAGGTGCTTAGGAACGATCTTAAGTTTGCGAAAATCAAGTCTGTAGGCACCTTCGGCCTTAAGAAGACAGATCATAACAAGTACGCATGAGATCAACTGAGATACAACCGTAGCAATGCCGACACCTGCAACACCCATATCGTATTTGACTACGAGGAGGATATTAAGACCGGTGTTTATCGCACCTGATATCAGAAGGAATATGAGCGGTCGCTTTGTATCACCTATGGCACGAAGGATTGCGGCACAATATGTATACAGCATAAAGAACGGCATGCCGGCAAAGTATATCCTCATATAGAGTACTGACTGATCGATAACGTTGTCAGGCGTATCCATAAGTGTCAGGAGAGGACGTGCGAGCAAAATGCCGATCAGGGCCATTGATACACCGCTGATCAAAGCGAACAGTACTGAGGTATGGACAGTGTCGCTCATCTCTTTGTCTTGTTTGGTCGCGAAAAACCTGGCGGCAAGTACATTTGTGCCCAAAGAGATTCCGGTAAACAGATTTATGAGCATATTAATGAGAGCAGTAGTCGAACCGACTGCTGCGAGAGCCTCACTGCCCGTAAATTGACCAACTGTTATGACATCGACTGCGTTAAATAGCAACTGAAGTATGCTCGATGCCATAAGCGGGAAAGCGAATGAAATGAGCTTGGGCATTATGCTGCCGCTGGTCATATCCATTTCAAATCTGTTTTTAGACATAAATACCTCTTTATTAACTTGAAAATAGTAGCACAACAAAATGTGTTTTGATATAAAATAATTGTTGGAATTTTATTTGTTCTGATATTAGGAGGTAGTATGAAATCAACAAAAAAACTATTTTCGGCTTTAAGAGCCGTGGCTTCGATCCTTGTTCTGTTATGTGTTCTCGGATCGTTTTCATTGGGTTCGTTGGCTGCTGAAGGTGTCGGTGGTTTTGTAGAGCGCTGTTATCTTGTTGCTTTGGGACGAGCTCCCGAGCAGGACGGATTTGATTATTGGGTAGGTAAGCTCAATGCAAAAGAACTGACTGGTACAAGTGTTGCTCAGCAGTTTATCTTCAGTAATGAGTATCTTAGCAAGGGTACAAATGATTCTCAGTATATTCGAGATCTCTATACCATGTTTATGGACCGAGATCCTGATTCTGACGGTTTTACATATTGGTCTTCAAGGTTGTCTTCGGGTGATACAAGAGAGACTGTATTTGCAGGATTTGCCGGTTCTCCTGAGTTTTCAGGTATCTGTGCTTCGTATGGCGTAGAAGTAGGTTCTCTTGAGGCACCGCCTTCGAACGAATCTTCTTCAGCAGGATTTGTTAAGCGCCTTTATTCTGTCGTGCTTGGCAGAGAATGCGATGAACAGGGACTTAATGCCTGGTGTGCACAGCTTGACTCCGGTGCTTCCACAGGTATCGAAGTAGCTTACGGATTTTTCTTCTCACCTGAGTATAGATCTAATCTTGTTTATGTTGAGCAGTATATTGATGATCTTTATGCAGCGCTTCTCGGAAGAGCAGCAGATGAAGGCGGAAGAGATAATTGGGTCAAGGTATTCCTGAGTGAGAGATATGCAAGTGAGCAGATCTTCCGTCATGTATTTAACGGATTTGCGGCATCTCCTGAGTTTGCAGGTCTTTGTCAGCAATACGGTATCAATCAGGGTAATCCGGTTCCTGAGCTTCTTCATACGAGAGGCGAGGCTGTAGCTTATGCAAATGGTCTTGTCGGTTTAGGTATTGATTATGACGGCGGAGCAGGTAATCAGTGTGTCGATCTTATCTTCCAGTATATGGATTGGCTCGGAGCTTGTGTCGTATACGGAAACGGCTATGATTTTGTTAATGCCAAGCTTCCTGTTAATTGGTCTTATGTTTCATCTCCTATGCCTGGTGACATTATCGTTTGGGATCGTTTTAAGGTCATTTCCGAAAACGGTGGAAGAACAGGTGAGTGGGGCCACGTTGGTATCGTAGTTGCGGTTAACGGCAATACGCTTACTACTATCGAACAGAATGCGGGTTACAGCTATTGTACGGTAAATACCAGACCGGCTTCAATGGCTACGACTTTTATCAGACCTTGTTTTGCAGAATGATATTGCGGTAACTAAGATCTATTGATGAAGAGGCTGTCTTATGTGATGGCCTCTTTTTTATTGTATTTATAAACAGAGAAATGATAAAATATTAAGGATTCCTGATATAGGAGGCTGGTTGTTTATGAATGCAAGAAGTATGTTAAATAAAGCATCGGCTTTTCTTGCCGTTACTGTCATTTCCGTATCAGTTTTGGGATTTTTATCAGGCGATGTGCGTGCCGGAAGCGGCATCGATGATTTTGTGAATCGCTGCTACAAGGTCGCTTTTCAGCGTGATGCCGATCAGGAAGGCTTGGATTATTGGAAGGATCGTATAGCGTCTCACGATATTGACGGTTCTCTTGTTGTATTCAACTTCATGTTCAGTAATGAATATCTTGCCTTGAATACTTCTGACAGACAGTTTGTTAATGACCTCTACACTATGTTTATGGGACGTGAGCCGGATGACCGGGGCTATTCATATTGGTGCGACCTTATGAATAACGGTCAGAGCCGTGAGAATGTCTTTGCAGGATTTGCCAATTCTGCTGAATTCAATGAGCTTTGCAGTTCTTATGGAATTACGGCAGGATTCTTTTCGACTGCTTATCCTGTTGATAATCTGAATAAGGTAAACCTGTTTGTTGAAAGACTTTATAATATCTGTTTTGGAAGGTTAGGGGATCAGAGCGGACAGTCATATTGGGTCGAAGGACTTCTGAGCGGTAAGCTAAGTGGTTCCGACTGTGCAGCAAACTATGTAATGAGTGCCGAATATGAGAGTATGTCTTTGAGCGATCAGATGTATATCAAGAATTTGTATAAGGCGCTTTTGGGCAGGGAAGCTGATGAAGAAGGTCTTAATTACTGGTTATCACAGATGAATAACAAGGACGACGGCAGATATTTTATATTCTGCAGTTTTGCAAATTCAGCCGAATTCAAGGATATCTGTGCTTCTTATGGTATCAACTGCGGTGTTTTCGCGAAGGAAAAGGTCTTAAAGACCGGTAATGAGACTTTTTATATAAGTCCGAGCGGTATGTATGTCAGAAGCGAGGCGGATATAACGGACAGCAAGGGCGTGACGATCCATTCGGAATTCATATACGATGAGAACGGCATCAATATCAAGCGTTCAAATTATGTAAACGGAGTCCTTCAGGAATATATCATTTATACATATCCGTCTGTTGATGTAATGCGCTGTGATGTATATGATGCGAAGGGCAATCTGACTCAATACATGATCACAACATACTCGGGTGAGCAGTTGCAGCGTGTGGATTTTTATACTGCTGACGGAAGTTTCAGAGGCTATATTACCTATGATTATTCGCAGGGAAATACGCCGGTTATTCACGAGTATAATGCTGACGGAGTTCAGGTAAGCTGAGTCAAAAAATATTTGTTAATCCTGTGAAACATTTTCCCGTTTTGTCACGTCTATTACGGTGTATAATCTTTTAGTTGAAAAAACGGGAGGAATAGATATGAAAAGATTTAAGGTTACAGCTGTTGTGCTTGCTTCATTGATGATGGCATCTTGTTCCGATGCGACAAGTTCAACGACAACTTCAGAAACAGAAAGCAGCGTTACAACTGTCGAGACAACGGAAGAAACGACACAAGAAACTGCTTCCGAGACCTCTGAGATAACCTCAGAGACTTCCGAAGAGACTACTGTCGCAGAGTCATCTGCTGAGACTTCGCCTGAGGTTACCGGCGAGAGTGTTGTCTATGAGATGAAGCATGCAGAACTTGATGAAAACGGTAATCTGCCTGACGGCTCTTATCTGGCCTATGAGTACAATATCCATTCGACCGGTGAAGACGGCTGGTTCAATGTGTATTCCTATTTCTATCTTGATGCTGAAGATGTTGCCAAACTTAAGGTAGGCGACATGCTTCGTACTGACAGCGAAAAGGATATTGAAGTTGAGCAGATCACAGATGAAGAAGGTGATACATGGCATTATATCAGGCTCACTGAGTATTGTTGGTTCCTGAAAGAGCAGGGAGATGGTCGCTATTATCTTGATGACGGTACCGACTACACATATAACTGCCGTATCGCCAGTGATATGAAGCTTTCATTCGCCCCTGATGTAGTCATCTATGACGGAGCCGATGTATATACAAAGAATGGCGTAAAGATCAATGAGTATTCTGTTAAGTATGACACTGTAGCAGATCTTTATGCAGATCTTAAGAGCGATAAAGCATTCAGCGAACCTGCTCTTCAAATTGTTGTTAAAGACGGTCTTATTACCGAATTGTATGTAAATCCTGCGCTTCATGAAGGTTGGATCGAAAGATAAGTTCGTTAAGATACAAAGAAATGATGCCTCAAAAGCTGATAATAAAGCTTTTGAGGTATTTTTATATATTCTCTGAAAAATTTTAAAATCGGTGTTGACATATTGGTTTACTAGATGTAGACTTGGTTTATCCGGTGTAGACCTACATGGAGAAAGGACGTTATATGGAAATTGGAGAAGTTCAGGAAAGATTCGCAAAGATAATATGGGAGAAGGCGCCGATATCTTCTGGCGAGCTTGTCAGTATATGTGACAAGGAATTCGGCTGGAAGAAATCTACTACTTATACAGTGCTCCGCAGGCTTTGCGATAGAGGCCTTTTCGCTAACGAAAACGGTACCGTAACTGTTCTGATGTCGTATGAAGAATATCAGGGCAAGATGTGCGAAGAGGTCGTTGACGGATTTTTTGACGGTTCTTTGCCGGCTTTTATCTCAGCTTTTGCAAATAGCAAGAAACTCACGTCTGAAGACGTGGATGATATCCAGGAAATGCTCAAGAAATTCAAGGGTGAATGATATGAATACTTTTTTGATGGATATGATAAACATCAGCATTATGTCATCTGTGTTTATCATTGCAGTACTGATCTTCAGAAAGGTGTTCAAGAAGGCACCCAAGCTCCTGATCATGCTCATGTGGGCTGCAGTAGCTGTCAGACTCCTCTGTCCGGTCACAATCAACACTAAGTTTGGTCTGCTTCCGGAAAAGCCGATCGACAGACAGGAGAAGACTGTTCCTGCTGCTAAATCACGAGCAGATGCACCTGCTGATAAGCAGGTAGTCTATGTCTTTATGGGTAACGAGGATCTCCAACTCGTCAGACATACACCAGTAAAGGATGAAGAGAAAACAACCCCTGAAAATGTCACGCAGACGACCAAACCGGATGTCGTTCCTGCTGACAGATCAGGTGCACCGGTTGCTGAAAAGCCTGTTTCCGTTTCTTCAGACGGATCAGGAAAGGCAGTTATGGCTGAACCGGTTGCCACAACTGTTGATGTAAATGATGTTAAAGAAGAAAAAAGCGTGATAAGTATCTCTATGATCGTTCAGATCGCTTATTGTGCAGGTGTCCTTGGCATGATCACATACGGATTTGTCGGATATGTAAGGATCAAGAGAAGATGCTCCGTAATGATCCCGATCTGCAAGGGTTCGAATATCTATATCTGTGATGATGTAAAAACAGGTTTTATTATCGACATCTTCAGACCGAAGATCATATTGCCGTCAGGACTTGACGATAAGACGAGAGAACATGTCATCAATCATGAGAGAACTCACTTAAAACACAAAGACAATTATTGGAAACCATTGGGCTATCTGGTTTTGTCATTGAACTGGTTTAATCCGTTGGTATGGGTCGCTTATATCTGCTTCGTTAATGATATGGAGCTGTTTTGCGACGAATCTGTTATAAAGAGATATAACAAAGACCAGATCTTTGATTATTCCATAGCCCTCTTAAATCTTAGTACAGATAGAGTGTCAATGGCATCATTGGCATTTGGAGAGGTTAATGTGAAAGAGAGAATCAAATCAATAACAACTTATAAGAAGCCGGCGTTGATATTTGCATCTGCAGCAACGGCTGTAGCACTTGTATTGACCGGCTGTCTTATGACTAATTCAACGTCAAAGGAAAAAGAGAAAACAACAGAGTCTGAAGATTCTGCTGAAGAGAGTGTTGCTACAATTGAAGAAACAACAGTTGAGACAACTAAAACGACTGATGAAACTGAAGAGACTTCTGAGACGACAACAGTTGAAACGACTGAAGAGACAGTTGAAGACAAGAAACAGTCCGCAAGCGCTGTAACTTACAACATGAAGTATACCGAACTTTCAGGTGATACTCTTGCAGATGGTGTATACCTTTTGAGTGATTATCAGTTTGACAATGATCACAAGGGCGGAACTTTTGATGTCAGTTCATATTATTACCTGACTGAGGATGAAGTAAAAGCTCTAAAGGCAGGCGATGTTGTTTCAGCCGGTGATGAAGAGATAAAAGTAGAGAAGACTGAAGAGTACAACGATCATATTATAATAAATGAATACCATAATTCGCTGGGTCTGCAGGAGAACGGTTTGTACTATTTGGAGGACGATATTGGTGATGTATCCGTTAATATGATCGGTAAGTCTAAGCATATTGCGATCGCAGATAATGTTGCTGTATATGATGAAACAGAAGTATATGGCAAGGATGAAAATAAGCTCAGTGAATATTCGACTATTTATGGCAGCCTTGCTGATTTTGATTCCGTTCTGAAGAGTGATAAGGCTTGGTGTATGCCTTTTCTTCATGCTGTGGTAAAGGACGGGATCATTACTGAGATATATGTTAATCCTTTGTTCCATCAGCAATGGAGAGCGAGGACATACAACATGCAGTATACTGAGCTCTCAGGTGATACTCTTGCTGATGGTGAATATCTGTTGGATAACTATCAAATTGATCGTGATTTCAAGGGCGGAACGTTTGATGTAAATTCATACTATTACTTACCGCAAAATGTAGTTGATCATATGGTCAAAAGCTTGAATTACGGCGATTCGGTTATTGTAGGTGATAAAGAGATAGCGATATCAAATCCAAATATATGGGATGAATACCCTAATGATCAAAGTTATGTGCACTTGGATGATAATAGCTTTTTGATCCTGCAGGCAAACGGAACATATTATTTTGACTATGGAGATGACTCTATAACTTACAAGCAGATCGGTAAGTCTATGCATGTGGCGATCGCTGATGATGTTAAGGTATACGACAATTACAGTCCGTACGTATCAAATAGGGATTTGGATTCGGCGACTTTATATATCGGTCTTGCGGAGTTTGATACTTATCTCAACAGTGATTTGGCCTGGTATGCTCCTCAACTTCATGCTGTGGTAAAAGACGGAAAGATCACCGAGATCTTTATTAATCCTGCGCAGCATGAGCCGTGGAAAGATAATATCTGATAAGAAGAAATGCTGCCTCAGTTATACTGAGACAGCATCTTTATTATCTGCCAAATCAATTGATCAGAGATTATCGAGATATTCCTTCATTACAGCTGAAGAAGGACCGCCGATGACAGTTCTCTTTTCGACACATGTTTTAAGGGAGATAGCGTCATAGACATCATCTTCGATGAGGTCAGAGAACTTCTTGAATTCGTCAAGAGAGAGCTTCTCGAGTGTAGTATTGTTCTCGATGCAGTAGTGAACGAGCTTACCTGAGATCTCGTGTGTGCTCCTGAATGGGATACCCTTACGTACGAGGTAGTCAGCAAGGTCTGTTGCATTCGTAAATCCTCCGAGTGCAGCAGCTTCCATGTTGTCTTTTCTGATCTTCATTGTCTTGATCATTCCTGTGAAAGGAACGAGGATGACCTTAAGAGTATCGACTACGTCAAAGAGCGCTTCCTGAACTTCCTGCATATCCTTGTTGTATGTGAGAGGGAGGCCCTTCATAGTAACGAGTAGTCCGATAAGATCACCGTATACGCGGCCTGTCTTACCACGTGTAAGCTCAGCTACGTCAGGATTCTTCTTCTGAGGCATCATTGATGAGCCTGTTGAGTAAGCATCGTCGAGCTCGAAAAACTTGAATTCCTGTGAAGCGTAGAGAATGATCTCTTCTGACAGACGGGAAAGATGCATCATGAGAATGGATGCAAAAGAAGCAAGCTCGATAGCCCAGTCACGGTCTGCAACACCATCGAGAGAGTTCATAGTTACATCGTTCATTCCGAGTTCTTCTGCTACGAATCTTCTGTCGAGCGGATATGTCGTTCCTGCAAGAGCGCCGGAACCTAGAGGGGAGATGTTTGTGCGTGCGATAGCCTCTTCGAGACGGGCCATATCACGACCGAACATCTCGATATATGCGCCAAGGTAGTGAGCGAAGGTGATAGGCTGAGCTCTCTGAAGATGCGTATAGCCCGGCATATATGTTGAGAGATTGTCCTTTGCGATCTCAATAAGAGTATCGCGGAGCTCTCCTACGAGGCTCATGATCTCATAAGCTTCATCAACGGCGTAGAGACGCTGATCCAGAGCGACCTGGTCGTTACGGCTTCTGCCTGTGTGAAGTCTCTTGCCGGCATCGCCGATCCTGTTCGTGAGTTCTTCTTCGATGAACATGTGGATGTCTTCAGCATCGGAATCGAAGGTGAGCTTGCCGGAATCGATGTCTTCCATGATGGAGAGAAGACCTTCACGGATCTTATCTGCATCTTCCTGAGAGATGATGCCCTGCTTGGCGAGCATCTTGCTGTGCGCAACCGATCCCTCGATATCCTGTTTGTACATCCTGCAGTCGAAAGGAAGGGAAGAGTTAAAATCGTTAACTGCCTCGTCTGTTGCCTTTTCAAATCTGCCTGCCCACATTTTCTTAGCCATATCGTTATTACTCCTTTATGTAATCAGGGTCTATCCTGATCATTTCTGTCAGTGCTTTGTTTCTGTAATTCAGATCCTCACGGAGAGTGAATCCCTGTGATTCCCAGAACCTGTTTCCGCCTTCGTTTTTCTTGAATGCGACAAGAAGGACTTTGGTAATGCCTTCAGCTTTTAATGCTTCGAGCGCCAGGTCGACAAGCTTGGCACCGATACCCGATCTTCTGTAATCAGGTGAAACGCATGCATGCTGTATGATCCCGCGTCTTCCGTCGTGTCCACATAATATTACACCAATTATTTTCTCACCACAAACGGCAACGAATGAAGTTGACGGATTGCGCTTTAAGTATTTTGTGATGCCTTCAAGGGAATCATCCTTGTTGTTCAGACCGTTTCCGCACAAGATCCAGAGGTCGTAAGCCTGCTGATAATCTTCGATCTTCATTATCCTGTAATCAATATCCATATCTGCTCCTAATCAATCCAGTTATAATCTCCGCCTGTGATGGCTAAGCTGAGCAATGTGTCGTATTTTTCAACGTTTTCGGTACCTTCGATCATCTCGATGAGCTTTGCTGCTTCTCTTTGTACCGGCATATCTTCGTCAGGTCCTATCTCCATGTCGACTTCTTTGCCGCAGTACGGGCAAACGAGAGTCGGTGCGATCCTTGTGTCAAGAAATCTGTTATCACAGTCAGCACATTCGTAAAATCCGCATCTTTCGGTTCCGTCCGGAACAAAATACATATTTGATCACTCCTCTCGAAAAAGAAAAAGAGGGGATCGCAAAGCGACCCCCTCATAAGAATTCAAAAAGATCAGAGAAGACCATTCTTCTGCTTCATCTTGGCATTGACCTTCATAGGGAGACCGAAGCAGTTGATGAATCCGCCTGCATCAGCCTGATCGTAAACGTCGTCAGCCTCGAATGTAGCGATCTCAGGATCGTAGAGAGAGAATGGTGATGTTGTACCTGCAGGTGTGCAGTTGCCCTTGTAGAGCTTCATCTTAACTTCACCTGTAACAACTTCCTGTGTCTTATCAACGAAAGCGGAGAGTGCTTCACGGAGAGGGTGGAACCACTGTCCATAGTATACGAGCTCGGAGAACTTCTGAGCTACGAGATCCTTATAGTGGATCGTGTCACGCTCAACTGTGAGGAGCTCGAGTTCGCGGTGAGCTGCGAAGAGGAGTGTTCCGCCCGGTGTTTCATAAACGCCACGGCTCTTCATACCTACGAGACGGTTCTCAACGATATCAGCGATACCAACACCGTTAGCAGCAGCAACCTTGTTGCAGTATCTCAAAAGATCTGCAGGGGAGAGCTTCTGACCGTCAACTTCTACAGGGATACCCTTCTCGAACTTGATTGTTACGTATGTAGGTGTATCAGGTGCCTTCTCAGGTGAAACCATGAGTTCGAGGATCTTGTCGAGCTGAGGCTCGTTTGCAGGATCTTCGAGATCCATACCCTCGTGAGAGAGGTGCCAGAGGTTCTCGTCCTTGGAATAGTTGTTCTCCTTAGTAACAGGAACGTCGATTCCAC
>CADCPU010000151.1 GCA_902803365.1 Oscillospiraceae bacterium | reverse complement strand
GGACATCACCAAAGCATCCGAGAAGGAGCTTACGAAGATCAGGCTCGTAAAGATGGGCTTTGTGTTCCAGCAGATGTACATGATGAAGAAACTCTGCATCATGGATAACATCGTGCTCCCTGCTTATCAGGCTAAGCTCAAGAGCCGCGCTGATGTAGACAAGGATGCGACGGCCCTCATGAGAAGGCTCGGCATCGTCGATACCGCACAGCGTGAGATCACGGAAGTATCGGGCGGTCAGCTCCAGAGAGCATGCCTTTGCAGAGCTCTCATCAATGACCCGAAGATCGTCTTCGCAGATGAGCCGACAGGTGCACTTAACTCCAAGGCTTCAATGGAAGTAATGAAGGAATTGTCCGACATCAACAAGCGCGGAACGGCAGTCCTCATGGTAACGCATAACGAGAAGGTCGCTGCGATCTCAGACCGCATCATCTACCTTGTTGACGGCAACATCAAGGGTGAGCTCTCGCTCGGCAGGATGGAAGACATGCAGGATCTGACATCAAGAGAGCGTCAGGTCAAGAGATGGCTTGAAGAGATGGGATGGTGATCGCCTGTGTATTTAAGAATGCTCAAAAAAGACCTGAAGAACAAAGCGGGTCTTAACTTCGTACTCTGCCTGTTCATCCTGATCGCCACGATATTGATGTCGACCGGTGTCGTTCTTATGGCAGGTGCTTTTACAAATGAGGAAAGAACATATGAAATGACCAAGTCCCCTGACATGTTCTGCACGCTTCCCACACCGATGGACGAGAGCGTGTATGAGACCATCGAAGAGAGGATAAAGAAGATCGGAAACTATGAGTACTTCGATCGTTATGAAGCATACAGGCTCGAAGGAACATCCGTAAGGTTCGGCGACGGTACTTCGGAATTTTCCACCAACGAAGGCAGACGTGATTTCCTTCTCCAGAATATGCCTGAAGAGAATAACAGACCGATCGATTACGACAATGAATTCTTTGAGGTCGAAAACGGCCAGATCGCGATCTCGCAGACCTTTGAGCGCAAGCAGAACATCAAGATCGGCGATAAGATCCGTATCACGACTCAGCTTGGCAATATCTATGAGTTCACGGTAGCAAAGTTCTTCAAGCTTCCGTCTGCCGAGTTGATCGAGCGACTTATAATCTCGGATGATGATTTTGAGACTCTGAACAGCGAGTTCCCGGTCAAGACCACGGTCTATAACATCTACTGTCCTCCTGAAGGAGACTACATAACCGAACTTTCACGCGAAGGAAATCTCTTCGCAAACGATCTGACCCACTATGAGCTGGAGGTAAATCCCGGAAGGGCGCTGTTTGTCACAAATGACGGTATCCTTACGGTCATCGTCTCGATCGTTTTCGAGATCTCCGCAGCCTTCACGCTCGCGATGATATTCGTGACCATAAACTTCAGCCTCCATTCCGAGATCAAGCGCGAGGAAAGAGAGCTCGGCATGATGAAGGCGATCGGTGTCGATTCGCTGTCTTACAAGACACTGTTCATCGTTAAATACATCTTTTTCGCGATCGTCGGAGGCATCGCTGCGATCCCTGCAACTGTCGTCCTGAGCACGGCCGTGATGAATAAGATCTACTATCATCTTGTCCTGCCTTCGGAAGGATTTGTCATCCTCCTGTCAGTACTCACGGGCATCCTGCTCCTTCTTATCATCATCGGATTCTCGTTCCTGTCGCTTAGAAGGATCAACAAGATCAGCATCATGACTGCGATCCACGGCGACAACAGAGGCGAGAGGTTCAAGAAGGTCGGACTCTTTCTTCACGGCAGAAAAAAGCTTCCGATCCCGGTATTCCTCGCAGTGGGCGATATCCTGAGAGGCATCAAGCGATATGCAGGCCTGATCATCTCGTTCATCCTCGGAATCGTCGTACTGATCCTGGTCGTTCAGGCAAGAGATACGATCTTAACCGACAATTACCTGCACAGATATTTCCAGATGGGACATATCAATTTCTTCTGCAGATTTGACGATGCGTATATGAACAAGCTCGTTCAGCAGGGCGGAAGCTATGAAGGTGCATTGGAGATCGTCAACGATAATTTCAAGGAGAACGGTATCCCTGCTTATATCGAGATCTTCGGTCAAGAGCATGCGACGATCCAAAAGGACGGCACGGATATAGCATCTGTTCTCAAGTGGCACGAGAGCTCGAATAATGACGTGCTGATCGTTCCGGGCGGCAATGCTCCTATCCTCAGGAATGAAGTTGCGATAACTGCATTCCATGCCAAGAGAGAAGGTATCAAGATCGGTGATACGATAACGATCAAATTTGAGAAATACAGTAAGGATCACGTAACGCTCGAAGAGGTCTGCGAGGACTTTATCGTAACAGGCTTTATCGACTCTTACGGTTCCGGTGCGACGAATATCCTGATCGGTGACGAATACGAAAAGGAATATCTCAGCAACGAGGTCCTGGACTTCTATGAATACCGTTTGGATTGCAAGAGTTCGGAATACGATGAGACCTTTAAGAAGATGGACGATCTTTATGAGGATAACGAGATCATCTTCTATGATCTGGACCATACTGCCGATCAGATGCTCCCGGGCTTTAAGGATATCTTCGATATGATGCTCGTTATCGTCTCGATCCTCGTCTTCGTGGTACTCGCACTCCTGACATTCCTCTACGAGAGGATGTTCATCGAAGAAGAACAGACCGACATCGCTATGATGAAGTGCATCGGATTTAAGACATCGAACTGCCGCGCATGGCACCTGATCAGGCTCGTGATCCTGAGCGCCGCAGCGGTGATCGTAGGACATATCTTTATTGTCGCCGTCGGTACGCCGATCTTCGCGGAGATCTTCAAATCCGCCATGAGAACGACAACGTTCAAACTGAATGTCATCTACATGCACAACTTCGTTATCATTCCGGTCGCAGTAATGGCTGCCTTGACGCTGCTCATCTACATCTCTACACACGGAATGAACCTTATCAAGATCTGGAGGATCAGAAATGAATAAGAAGATAATCTCATCAGT
>CADCPU010000150.1 GCA_902803365.1 Oscillospiraceae bacterium | reverse complement strand
GCGCATGTGTCTGCCCATTCCTGTGAATAGATAAAGCCGTTAGCAACAGCTACGCGGTCCTTGTTGCCTGACGAGAGCTCATTGAGCCAGAAATCAAGGCCTTCTGCCTCAGGCTTGCGTCCGAAGAATGTATTATAAAGGATCGTTACGAACTCCTCGTCGGATGTGCCGCGCGCCTCAAACTCAGGTGAGAAGATGAAGCCCTGTGCGACTTCTGCGCCCGTGCGGCGGAACGAATAGAGCTCATCGGACCAGAAAGCTGCACCTTCAGCCTCAGGCTCACGATCGAGGACGTAGATGTATATACGCTTTACAAAGTCCATGATCGAGGTCTTAGGATCACCGGAAGGCGTGATGACAGGCTTTGAAGCAGGCTTGGAACCGGGCTTAGCAGTCGGAGTCGCACTGCCGGCAACGATCTTGAATGTGCCGCTCACCTTGCCGTAGTAGTAGCCCTTGCCCTCGATGGTGAAAGATGCTGTTCCGACGTTGGTGTTGTTCTTGTACGTTACTTTAAAGTTCTTGCTGTCGACAGGAACTTCATCGATGCCGTCCGTGAGAACGATGGAAGGCTTAATTTCTTTGCCGGTATAAGTTGCATCTTTTACAACACACTTAAGCTTTGAGATATCGCGGAAGACCTCGAAGTAAGTATCGATCTTGCCGGAGTAATCGCCTGTACCGATGATAAAGAGCGGATTCTTACCGACTGTTTTCTGTCCGGCATAATATGTAAAGGTGTAATCTTTTTTCAGTTCCAGGGTCTTTCCCTGAAAAGTTACCTTAAGCCCCATATCTTTTATGATATCCTCGTGATCAAATTCGATACGAGGTGTATTGTGATCGCAGGCACTTATGTGCGTACCCTCGATCTTGAAAGTCTTCTGGACGGAACCCTTGAGATTATTCTTGCCTGTTATGGTAACGGGATACTCACCGTAATTAACGCACGTACCGATCGTAACATCATAATCGCCTGCCTGTATCGTATTATTTCCGTATGTGATATTTACTTCCGGCGCCCCAACAGGCTTACCTGTATAAAGAACGGAATTCACGGAAATATCACACTCACTGATGTCTCGAGGTTCGATCGTAAAAGTCTTCGTGACAGAACCCGTAAAACAGTTCTTGCCGGTGATCGTCACTGTTGCCGTACCGGCGTCACGGTTATTTGAGAAAACCAGATCGTAGTTACTGCCACTCGTATTATATCCGTTGATCTCGATCGCAAAATTCGGCCGAATATCCGAACCTTTATATACGATCGGTCCCTGACGACTTATTAACTTGGTATTATCATTTGTGAGCAGACCCGGCTCCAGGTGATAAGGGATCTGCAACGTGCCTTTAAAAGCTGTATTAAAGTTATAAGGTCCGACTGTAATAGTCTTGTCGAGCTTTTCCTCAAAATCGTAATGGGAATAGAATTCAGAAAGATCAAGCTTATAACCGTTATAGTAGAGATTCTTTATCTCCGGACGCGAAGATCCATTCTGATAATACATCTTCGGGAATGGATCATATGTTACTTTGGACATATCTGCCTGATAGACAACAAACGTGTCAAGCGGGATATATTCGTCATAAGCATCATTTCCCCAACCACCGACAGCATCGTGAAGCTGTAAAGCAAGAGCGCGGTTATTGAATCTCGCATACACTTTAAACGTACCGCTCGCATACGCCTTCCTATAATCAGAATATAATGAAGAGCCGCCGCCGGGAGCCGAATAGAGATACTCAAAATCAACGCCTTCGGTCAATTCATAACCAAAGACCAAGAATCTCGGCTTTGGTCCCGGCTGACCCCAATTTATATTTTGAGAATGCGTAATATAATCAAACGGAAGCGGTTCGAGCCACGGTCCTATAGGTTCGATCGTAATGTCTGCTCTCGCAGTGGTTGCCGGAACCGCAAAGACCATCAATATAAGTAATAATGTTGTTATTATCTTTTTCATATTTGTCCTCCTAACCGAGTGAAAGTATATCACACATCTCCCGATCATGACCCCCGGGCACAAAAACGACCGCCGAAGCGGCCGCTCAAGCTTCGTTTAAGATCTCTTCAGTGATCAGCCCTCAGGCATCATGTCAGCGTAATCGGCTTCCGCATAATGGAACCAACCGTAAGCAAGTACGTCCTCATCCGAATCCTTGTCATAGAAAACGAAGAGATAGTCACCGTCATCCTTCAGGTCAAAATGTAACTCTATAGACTTGTAGAAAGGATCTGCGACCTTATCAACAGAACCGGAATCAATTACCTTGCCGTTGCTGTAGAGCTCATATTTATATGTACCGTTCTCGCGACAGATCTCAGGCAGCGTGACCCTTACATCGTATCCCGGGACTCCGTAGCCCGTCATATACACACTGTACCATGTAAAGAGACGGACATGGCTGGTTCCATCCTCATATGTAACACTTGAATCGATATTCTCAGGAACAGTCTCAACATCTATCTCATCGATCTTAGTTGTCTTTCCTGTCGGCGTCTGTTGATTGGAATCATATCCGGTGCTCAGATATTCGGCAACTTCTTTCGAGGATATCGCATAGTATTCCAGACCATCAAGAACCTCTGCCGAACTGATCTTATCTGACGGCTCGATATCGAGCTCGACAGGATAAGGCAGCATACCATAGAGCGGTGTACCCGGACCACCCGACATATCAAGGAGAAGAACGATATCGCCGTTCTCGTTTATAAAGAGCTCCGGATCGTTCTTAAAAGAATCAAATGTGGTCTTCATATTAAGTCCGCCAAAGCATTCATAATACACATCGGCATTCTCGGTGTCCTTTGTGAGCTTCTTCTCTGCAAGAGACATGAACTCATCCTTGTCAAAGCCTGCGCTCTTGATCACATCATCGTTACTCATGAGCTTGCCGTTCGCGTCAAAGTTAAATGCTCTGATCCTGGTAAACTCATAGACCCTATAGCACAGTACAAGTGTCATCGAGCCGTCTTCCCTCTCGATGATCTTATATCTCGAATTGAACGTGCCGCCAATGTACCAACCGTCATCTGCGATCATGGCATCGATCATCTCCTGATTGACCTTCTGAGCATCAGCAGAATCTAACGTAAGCTGCGGGACTGTACCGACGATCTCAGCACCGTCATCACCCGAATCCGGATCAAGAACGATCTCTTTCATCGTTACAAGATCGCAATCTTCCTGAACCGTATTCTCCTCGTTTTCGTAGAATAGAGCATCGGAGATATAATCCTTCGAGAATAAAAGATTATATGCATAATAAGCCTGAAGATTCGGTTCCGCTTCGATGGCATCATAATATGCCTTCATCGATACCTTCTCACCGTCGATGATATACAGATCATCCTCATCATGACCGAAGTTGATGTTGTCATCGTACCAGAAGGCAGCCGGCTGTCCTTTTTTCTCAGGCTCGGTCTCCGCGGTCGTCTCTTCAGTTGTTTCTTCTGTAGTTTCTTCAGTAGTCTCCTCGGCCTCAGTCTCTTCGGAAGTTGCCTCGGTGGTCGTCTCCTCAGCCTCTGCTGTCGTCTCGTCAGACGTCTTGGTTGGCTCAGTGCTGCAAGATGCCAAGAGCGCTGCTGCGAGGAGCAACGATATCATTGTCTTGTACTTCATATTGGTCTTCTCCTTACTAAACTTCAACTATCTTCTATTCTACAATTATACAACAACTCGTCAAGCCTGCTTTAACATTTCTTAACTTAATATTGTTTTTATCTTGACGATATGTTGGCGTGATATTAACTTCGCCCCTGTATTCTTGAATCATCAAACGAAACGAGGACACGAAAATGGCAGAAGCAACAGTAACAAGAAAGCACATCAACATCCCAATGGAAGAGACGCTCAACAACAGAAAGCTCTGCAAGAAGATGGCAAAAGAGATCGCAGCAAACAAGAGCATCACAGGAATGACAGAAAGCCAGCTCTCCCGCGAGATCTTCGCACATGCATATGTATACTGCAACTTCAAGTACGTTCCTTCTTTCATCAAGAAGACATCAGCAGCCAAGAGCATCTACAGAAGCGTTGAAGACGGCGTAGACCTCGAGGACAACGGCGATTCACTCGTAAGAAGGATCGCATACAGAGTCATTTGGCTCATGCCTTCAGTCGCATAAACAAAGCTTTTTCATAACTAACCTCTTTATATACCAAACCCCAACTTAAAACCCCGCTCCTGCCGGAACGGGGTTTTGTAATGCTTTAAGATGCAATCAGTTATACATCAGATCAGGGATCCAAGCTCCGTATACTCATAACCGAGCGCATCGGCTACGTTCTTGTTCGTTACCTTGCCTGCATAGCAGTTGATGCCGCTCGCGATGACAGCGCTGTCCTTAGCTGCAGCCTCAAGGCCGTTCTTTGCGATCTGAAGGCCGTACTTCAATGTGGCATTCGTAAGAGCGATCGTACTCGTTCTCGGAACTGCGCCCGGCATATTGCCTACGCAGTAATGGATGACACCGTCTTCCTCGAAGATAGGATCATCGTGCGTCGTAACATGTGAAGATTCACCGCAGCCGCCCTGGTCGATAGCAACGTCAACAAAGACCGCACCGTTCTTCATCTCAGGCAGATACTTTTTCTTGAAGAGCTTCGGTGTTGAGCCGCCCGGGATCAATACAGAACCGATAACGAGGTCAGCTTCCTTAACAGCGCGCTCAACGTTGGAATCGTTACTTACGAGTGTCTGGATGTGAGCACCGAACATGTTGTCGAGCTCTTCGAGCCTTCTGAGATTAACGTCAAGGATCGTTACATTTGCACCCATACCGACGGCGATCTTGCAGGCATTCATACCTACCGTACCGCCTCCGAGGATGACTACGTTTGCCTTAGGCGTACCAGGAACGCCTGCGAGGAGGATTCCCTCACCGCCGAACTTCTTCTCGAGGTACTTCGCGCCCTCCTGGATAGAGAGACGTCCTGCGATC
>CADCPU010000149.1 GCA_902803365.1 Oscillospiraceae bacterium | reverse complement strand
TCGCCCTTCCAGATGGTCGTATTGCCGATCTTATAAACAGGGACATATTTCGGGAAATCATCAAAGAGCACTTCGAGCTCAGTTGACATCGTGCAGACCTCAGGGTATCCCATCTCGCGCCATGCATCGAGTGTCTTTTCGACGTCTTGCTTACTCAGCGGCTTGTGGATCGTGTAGGCCTTTTCCGGATCGCCCATATTGAGGTTTGCGACACGCGCATCCTTATCGAAGTAAGGCAGCACACCGACAAAATACTTGGACAGATGTATATCCTGATTGACAGAGCCGTCATCTGCAAGCGACTGGTTCCAAGGTCCGAAGATAAATGCGTGCTCCATATTATGATCGAGCATGAACTTTGCAAGATTCCTGCCGTAGAAATACTCGTACTTGATATCGACTATCGCAGAGCTGATGCCCCAATTTACGGATACGGACATCACGGTAAGAACGCATATGCTGAGGAGCTTGCGCATAAGTTCCGGATTCTTGATCTCCTTGAGCTGTTCTTTGAATAAAGTCCTGTAAATTCTCTCTTCATCGGGAACTTCAAATGCCGTCCACATATAGAACACGGTAAAGGCCAGCATAACGCCCATATGATGTCCATAGAAGTAGACTGTCGTCGCGAATGTGGAAAATAGAAGATAAGGGATCAGATAGTACTTGATCCTGTCTTTTCGAGATAAGAGGATGATCAGAGCGATCAGGATGATACCTATGAGAATGGCAGGCGTAACATCGATGATATCACTGAGCGTATATTCGCTCGGACGGTTATTGAGTCTGTCAGTCAACAGGCACTCCGATATCGTTCCGAAGAAGATGCTGAGGATATTGATAACGCTCACACCGGATTTGCCCGGATCCCTGAGAGCTTCGACTGAACTGTCCGGGATTATCTCGACTATCAGTACCAAAGCGAAAACAAGCAATACTCCGAGCGACAAGACTCGCCTGTCTGTAAAGACGGACTTGTCTTTACCCTTTATCTTTTCCATCAATATATCGATGCACCAGGCTAATGCTATGCCGCCTGCAAAGATGATGCCGTACGCACTCCACATGCACACGAAGGCAAGTCCTGCCACAAAGCGGACAGGCTTCTCGTTTCTCTCCTTGAAAAGGCTCGCGAGCAAAACGAAGGAGAAGACCAGAAAAGAATACGGTCTCGACAGAACAGCATAATGATAGAAAAAGAAATAAGAGAATGGCAATGTGCAGCGAAGGACTCGCGGAAACGGCGACTTCAGGAGTATAAATGCTGCCATACAGACAACAGGCACAAACGCTATGGCCTTAAGACTGAGTTCATACGGCGCACCGAGTTTGGCCGGTATCGACAGAAGAAGGTGCCAAAACGGCGGATGACCTTCATAATGAGGCAAGACTAATAGGAGATCCTTATAGCTTGCACTCCTTGCGATCTGCCATGCCTGAGCCTCGTCAAACCACGGTTCGTGACAATACGAAGCTATCGCCAGGAAAACGACAAAAAAGAGAAGAAGGACCTTCTCTATTATTTTCTTATCTCTGATATTCGATCTAACAGGCACAAACAAAACTCCACAAACATTTTTAACTTTAAGATATATTATAAACAATAAGGTCAAAATGCAATACTGACACTCATTCCTCGATCTCTATCGGCTGAAGACCATACTTATCGAGCACATCCTCACGAACGCAGAGGTAATCATTTCCGTACTGATGTATCTTGCCCTTCCAGATACTCGGGCTGAGATATGTGATCCTGTATACCGGTACATATTCCGGGATATCCTGATCAGGGAAGATGACCTTCAGGTTAGTCGAACGGGTGACGACTTCCGGATAGCCCATGTTACGCCACTGCTCGATGATATCGTCAACCTCATCCTTATCAGGATCAACATGGATCGTATAAGCCATATCCTTCCTGCCCAGATTAAGATTGGCAACATACGAATCATCATCCATATATGGCAGGACGCTGACAAAGTACTTGGCCATATTTACTTCCTGCTTAACGTTACCTTCTTCATCCAACACTGAATTCCACGGAGTAAATATCTTGGCATGATCGAGACCGTGGTCGATCATAAACGCAGCCAGATCTCTCGCATAGTAATATTCATATTTGATATCAAGGCATACGGAGCTGACAGTCCATATAAGCGAGCTTGACATCATGAACATAACAAGTATCGTTCCGGCCGTACTCAAATACTTGATGCGTCGTTTAAAAAACAGCTTATACAATCGATCCTCTTCATCATCTGCGAGTATAATCCAGGCATAAAAGACCACGAATGCAAACAATATGCCGATATGATGTGTATACAGATAAACGACCGTCGCAAATACCGTAAAAAGGATATACGGTATCAGAAAATACTTGAGTTTTTTGGCAGCAGACATTACGAGCAGTGAATATACGCCGAGCATACCGAGAATGATCGGCAATCCGATATCAGCAATACTGCGAGCCTCATTATCGATAGACTGGTGTCCCGAGAAATTATCCGTAAACAAGCACTCGGACACCGAGGCGAACATGATGCACAAGACATTTGTCACACCGACACCCGCATTGCTTTTCTCCTTCATACCTTCAACACCCGTTGAAGGAATGATGTTCGCGATCAGGAACATTGCAAATACGAATAGCACAGATAAGGCCAACGTCTTCTTTAACGTGATCAATTTCTTATCTCGGACAATATCCACAAACCATGCAAGTGCTATGCCTCCCGCGATGATTATGCCATACGCGCTCCACATACATATATAGGCAAGTACCGCTACAAACAGGACTGGCTTTTCATCCCTCTGCTCAAAGATACAAGCCAACAACAGAAATCCAAGCACAAGAAAACCATAAGGTCTTGACAGAACGGCATACTGATAGAAGAAAAAATATGTAAACGGCAGTGTGCAGCGAATTATTAGCGGAAAAGGAGAACGGAACAGCAATAACAGAGCCGACAGGAAT
>CADCPU010000148.1 GCA_902803365.1 Oscillospiraceae bacterium | reverse complement strand
TTATCAAATTCTTAAATGTGGGGGGAACTGCTAAGACTCTTCCTAGCAAAACCCGCATATTTTCCTAGCATTGCTAGGATGAATTGCCTATTTTGCTAGGACTCGCAACAAAATCCACTTTTTTCCTAGCAATGCTAGGAAAAAACGGTCGATTTGCTAGGATTGCAAGCAACGAAGATATTTCCGATCGCAACAAAGCTCCTTATCGTCCCTGTCCCCACTGTCCCACGAGTCGCTCCCCGATAGCGAAGGATCCTATTCCGGAATTTCTTTGGAGCGAGCGGCAAAAACACGCGAATGGGCGCAGCCCATTTGCGTTTATCATGCTCGCGACTGAATTCCGGAATACGTATCCGGAGCGCTTATGCTCCCGCCAGCGGTATCAACAACGTAACCTCAAATCCATCCCCGCTTGTAACTATAAGCTCACCATTCATCTTCTGCATGAGCATATTCGCGATATACAGACCAAGACCGGAACCCTCCGACTTGGACTCGGCCTGCTTCTTGCCTCTGTAGAACTTATTGGTAATAAGCGCCAACTCATCTTCAGGGACGCCGGGACCATGGTCACGGATCCTCATTTCGAGGAACTCGTCGACGGTCTTGTAATTAATGTCTATAACAGTATTCGCGTACTTATAAGAATTATTGATTATATTTCCTATTACCTGGCCCATCCTCTTGGTATCGACGTTGATCAGCACGCCGGGGAGAGGGCCGGAGTTAACGAGGCTCTTGTCGTCGTATTTCGCGACGATGTCGGAGAGGACGCTTGAGGGCTCGTCGGTGCAGTTGACCTTGAATTCGCCGAGGTCCTCGAGGGTTGATGAGAAGAGGTCTGTGATCAGGATGTCGATCTCGTCCGCCTTGCGGTAGATGTTGTCGAGCTTGGCGATCATGTCTTCGTCGCCGCCGGTCATTTCCTGCTTGGCCTTGAGGAGCTCGGCGGTGAGCTTTATGCCCGTGACGGGGGTCTTGAGGTCGTGACTTAAGGATGCGACGGTCTCGCGTTCCTTCTTCTGGAGGGCAAGCTCGCGTTCTTTGGATGCGGCCAGTTCCTCGCGCATGATGTCAAAGCTTTCGGTGAAGGAGCCAAACATGTTATTCTTCTCAAACCGCAGAGGCTCATCGAGATTACCTTCAGCGATCATGCCGGCAAACTTCTCCATCTTTCGGAAAGGTTCGATGATATTCTTCCTGATATGGATCCCGTAGACTATCGCTCCAACAGCGATCAGCAGACCCGTTACGGCAAAACCGATCGTCATTGTAAGCCTTATAGTATTGAATGCCTTGTTTGAATCATCGAGCAGCACAACGCATCCCGATACATGTTCATACCTCACGACATATGAATAAGGGAACTTGTTCTTGATCGCGTATTCGACCGTGATCTTCTCTTCAGAACTGCCGCTCCTTGAATCATACTTCACATTGCCCAACTGATCGAGAACAACAAAATCGATATCATATCTCATACTGTCCAGACCGGACAGATCGTTCCAATCCTTTTCCGCTTTCTTTGTGATATCGTTCAGGATGACAACATCGTCACTGCTTACAGACTCCCGTGAGAAATCAAGCCCCGTAATATAAGCAAAGATCGCCACCGCCAGGATATACAGGATAAGTACTGCGGCTACAAGCTTGTAATAACTCTTCACCTGACTAATTCTCCTCGATCATGTAGCCGACACCCCAGATCGTCTTGATCAGTTCGGGGTTCTTGGGATCAGTCTCGATCTTCTCTCTCAAGTGCCTGATATGAACGGCAAGCGTTCCTTCGCCGACGAATTCGTCGTCCCAGACATTCTTCAGGAGTTCATCCTTGGTCACTACCCTTCCCCTGTTCGTGAGGAGATAGAAGAGCATCTTATACTCCATCGCCTTGAGGCTTATCTGCTCTCCTCTGACCTCGAGTTTATGGGTATTCGTATCGAGCCTTATATCATTTGATATCGCGCCGGAGAACGGCTCGGCAGAAGCTTCTGAAGCACCCTTCTTTGCTTTCTCGTAGCGTGCCAGGACAGCCTTGACCTTGGCCAGTAATACATTGAGCGTGTAGGGCTTCTTGATATAGTCGTCACCGCCGATGTTGAGCGCGATCAGCACGTCATCATCACTCGTTCTCGCACTGATGAACAGGATCGGCATATCGTAGTTCTCCCTGACTTTCTTGCAGAGATCAAATCCGGATCTGTCACCGAGATTTATATCGAGGAGCAGGAGATCTGCGGTGTGGCTTTCCAGAAAGCTTACGGCATCATCATAGCACGTGACATACGCTGTCCTGACATCGAACATGTTGAAGTATTCCGCAGTCGTCTGCGCGATCACTTCGTCATCGTCGATCATAAGGACTTTGTAGTTGTCAGTTGTTGCCATACATTTGATTATAACACTTAAGGTGTACGTTAATACACCCAAATTGGCCATCGTTAACTACGATATTATCGTATATAATTAATATGACGGAGGAAGATAAGAATAATGTCCAACTCAAAATTCAAAAGCAAACTATCACAAGAAGAGATAAACAAGAACTTCGAAGATACCGACTTTTTCGAAGGAGTAATGTCAGGCCTCGAAGAAGCCCGGGCATACGGGAAGGGAGCTGCAAGATTAGCTACCTATGCCCGGAAGAGAAGTCTGCCTGATGTTGACAGTGTACAGT
>CADCPU010000147.1 GCA_902803365.1 Oscillospiraceae bacterium | reverse complement strand
GTCTGATAATTTCTCTGCTTACACTCTTCACATGCTAATGTAAGCTTGTCACGTGCACTGGCCTTTGCCATATCGAACACCTCCAAATATTCTGTCTTCCTCTATCCCGCGCATTTTAAGCGCAATAAAAAAAGACCTCTACGGGTTTAGCGCATTGAATTTTATCACAGGTCACCGTAATAGTCAACGAGAACTTTTTTCTTATCTTCTGCTCTTGAGCTCATTATAAAGATCATCGAGTGTAAGACCCATGTCTGCCATCAATACGAGCATGTGATACTCAAGATCAGCAAGCTCTGCTACAACCTCATTCTTATTCTTCTTGGCAGCTGCGATCGCAGTCTCTACTGCTTCCTCGCCTACCTTCTTTGCGATCTTCTCGGTACCCTTGTTCAAAAGGTAGTTTGTGTAAGAACCTTCTACCGGGTTAGCCTTACGATCCATGATTACGCTGTACAATTCCTGCATGATATCCATAACAATTAACCTCCTGTCAGATCAAATCTCATCTAATTTTCTATAAAAACAACTTCTGTTTCCCGTGTGGCATGCGGCTCCGGTCTGCTCGACCCTGTAAAGGAGCGTATCAAGATCACAATCGATCCTGCATTCTACGACCTTCTGGATATGACCTGAAGTCTCGCCCTTCTTCCAGAGACAATTCCTTGATCTGGAATAGTAGTGCATATATCCCGTTTTCGAAGTCAGCTCGAAAGAATCATAGTTCATATATGCCATCATAAGGACTTCGCCGTTCGTATCATCGATAACGATCGCAGGCACCATTCCGTCGGAATTCTTCTTGAACTTCTGCCAGAGAGCAGTCTCTCTCTGAAGCTTTCTTACCGGGATACCCTCTCCGTCAAGATAATCCTTAAGATCACCGATCTTGATCTCACCGAAGTGGAAGAGGCTTGCCGCGAGGACCGCGTCTGCCTTACCGTCGATGATACCGTCCTTGAAGTCCTTCATGGAACCTGCTCCGCCTGAAGCGATGACAGGTACGTTTACGTTCTCTGCGATAAGAGCCGTGATCTCGTTATCGTAACCGGACTTTGTTCCGTCCTTGTCCATGCTCGTCAAGAGGATCTCACCTGCTCCGAGCCTTACGACTTCCTTGGCCCACCAGAGAGCATCGATGCCGGTCGGCTTTGTGCCTGCCGCGATAACTACTTCGCAGCCTGACGGGAACTTGTCTTCCTGGCCTTCACGTCTTTTAACGTCGATAGCGACTACGACACACTGCGAACCGAACTGCTCGGATGCTTCGCGTACGAAGTCGGGATTCTTGACCGCAGCGGAGTTAAGAGAGATCTTGTCCGCTCCGGCATTTAATATATCTCTTATATTATCGATGGTCCTTATGCCGCCTCCGACAGTAAACGGGATGAATACCTCGTTGGCAACGCGGCTGACCATATCGATTATCGTGTCTCTTGCTTCAAGTGTAGCGGAGATATCGAGGAACACCAGTTCGTCTGCACCTGACAGATTATACTGCTTTGCACACTCGACCGGATCGCCTGCATCCCTTAAGGATACGAAGTTTACGCCCTTAACGACTCTGCCGTCTTTAATATCAAGACACGGTATTATACGCTTTGCATACATTTCTTGAGGTCAACCTTTCCTTCGTAGATCGCTTTGCCGATGATGACGCCTGCACATCCGCTCTTCGCGATATCGAAAACATCCTTGTCACAACCGATACCACCCGATGCGATAACATCGAGACCCGTATCCTCGACGAGCTTCTTGGTGCTGTCGAAAGCAGGACCCGTGAGCATTCCGTCTCTGGAGATATCAGTAAAGATGATCGTCTTGGCACCGATCTCCTTCATCTGGAGAGCGAACTCGCCGGCCTTTACTCCGCCGCCCTGAGTCCATCCGTCCACAGCTACTTCGCCGTTATGAGCATCTATACCGATAGCGATATGATCTGCGTAGGAAGCAAGAGCCTTCTCCGTAAATGCGCGGTCCTTGATCGCTGACGTTCCGATGACGCATCTTGTTACGCCGTACTCTTCGATCCAGCGCTTAAGGGTATCCATATTTCTGATACCGCCGCCGGTCTCGACCTTAAGTCCCGTCTTTGAAGCGATCTCCTTAATGATGTTGAAGTTTGTAGGAACACCCGATCTTGCCGCATCAAGATCTACGATGTGGATCCATGAAGCTCCCGCTTCGACGAATTCCTGTGCCTGTGCGAGAGGATCGTCGCGATAAACGGTAACGTCATCATATTTGCCCTGTCTCAAGCGGACACACTTGCCGCCGAGAAGGTCGATTGCAGGTAAGATTATCATATTCCTACTCTCCTAACGAATTTCCTTAAAATATTGAGTCCGGCTTCACCGCTCTTTTCGGGGTGGAACTGACAGGCATAGATATTGCCTCTTTCGATAGCCGAACAGTATCTGACGCCGTAATCGGTTACGGCGGCTACGTCCGATTCGTTTGCGGGATCACAATAGAACGAGTGGACGAAGTATACGAACTCTCCCTCGTTTAAGATCGAACCCTTAACATCCTCGAGCTGATTCCAGCCTATCTGCGGGATCTTCTTGCCCTCGCTGATCAGAGAATCCGGAAACCTTCTTACGACACCCGGAATGATGCCGAGTCCCTTGACGTTAGTGTCGCTTCCGAAGCTCTCCTCAGATTCGTCGAGGAGCATCTGCATTCCGAGGCAGATACCCATAAAAGGAGTTCCCTTGGCTACTACCGTCTTAACGACTTCGTCCAGCCCCTTGGACTTCAAAGCTTCCATTGCAAAGCCGATCGCACCGACGCCCGGCAGGATGACGCCGTCAGCAGACAGCACCGTATCCTTGTCGGAAGTGATGACAGACTCGGCACCGATGTAATCGAAAGCCTTCTTGACCGAAGCGAGATTGCCCGCACCGTAATCGATGATAGCGATCATTATTACTCGAGTTCCTTTCCTGTGAGCTTGCTGTAGCACTCGCGGTACTTCTCGGCTGTCTTTGCGATCACCTCATCAGGAAGCTTAGGAGCCGGATATGTCTTATCCCAGTCGAGTGTCTCGAGCCATTCTCTCAGGTACTGCTTGTCAAAGCTCTTCTGTGCTCTGCCCGGCTGATAGTCAGCTGCATCCCAGAATCTGGAAGAGTCAGGTGTGAACATCTCGTCAGCTACTACGAGCTTACCGTCGATCTTACCGAACTCGAACTTTGTATCAGCGAGGATGAGGCCCTTTGTGAGAGCATACTCGGAAACGTTCTTATAAAGTGCGAGAGCTGCATCCTTCAATGCCTTTGCATCCTCTTCACCGAGGAGGTCGATGAGCTGCTCGTATGTGATGTTGATATCGTGGCCTTCCTCTGCCTTTGTGGAAGGTGTGAACAAAGGCTCAGGGAGCTTATCGCCCTGAACGAGTCCCTCAGGCATCTTGATGCCGCCGACTGTTCCCTTAGCCTTGTATTCCTTGAGAGCGGAACCTTCGAGGTAACCTCTTACGATACATTCTGCAGGGAGCATCTTAACCTTCTTAACGAGCATGGATCTGCCCTTGAGCTCTTCTTCATACTTATCAAGGCCCATAGGATATTCCTTAGGATCCGTGGAGATAACGTGGTTAGGGATGATGTCCTTTGTGAAATCGAACCAGAAAGCCGAGATCGAAGACAATACCTTGCCCTTATCAGGGATCAATTCGTCGAATACGACGTCGAAAGCGGAGATCCTGTCTGTTACGACCATGAGAAGGCTGTCGCCGAGATCGTAAACATTTCTGACCTTACCTTTGATAAACACCGGAAGATCGATAAAATCTGTATCCTTTATAAGCATATGAAGTGCCCTCCAAATAAATTAATAACTAAATAAACTGAGTTGTTATTATACAACACGCCGAAAGCAATTACAAAGAGTGCTTTCGGCGTATTCGTCAGTGAATATACTTTTTGGTCTCGGAGTACGGAACCGCGAAATAATACCAGTTACCGTCCTTCGTGTTTCCGGCTTCCATGACAAGCGTCTCGCCGTTCACGTAGCATTCTCCCCAGAAGTGCTGATATCCGCGTCCGCCCGACTGTGATCTGTAGCCCTGGACGAGACAAGCGTCAAATCCGAGGTAGCACATCATCTCAATGAGCGCTCCGTTATACTGTGCGCACTGTCCGACCTTGTTGACGAAGATCGATACGGCGAACGAATCGGATGATTTGCCCCAGAAGTCATACTCGACATTGTTGTGTATCCAGTAGAGCGTAAAAGCAACCTTCTGTGCAGGTGACCATGTAGGCTCGAAGTGTGTGGCAGCGAACTGCTCGATGGCCTTGATGTCTGCTTCAGGGATCTCCCTGATCTCGACATTCCTGTCTCCGCCCTGGATATTCATGAACTTATATGTTCTCTGAGGTGTCAGTACTGCATTACTGAGTCTCTCGATACCCGGCTGCAGGTTCCACTCGAGGAACTTATAGAACTCAGGATCGTTCTGGATGACTTCCATCGGCTTAAAGTCGCCGAGATAGATATCAGCTGAAGAACAGATATCAGCGAATTCATATGAACCCGAGAATCCGTTATAGAGGATCGCGACTTCATTTCCCATGGAGATGAGTTCTGTCCACTCGGATACTTCCTGATCAGAAGGAACTCTGTCGAGGAATACCGTATAGAAGACCTTGATAAGACTTGGCTTGTCCAATGTCTGAGCTATTCCTCTGAACTCTTCGCTCGAGAAGAAGCCGTAAGCAGCATCTCTTCCGCCGATCGCTCTTGATGAGAGCTGATCGCACCAATATTTAAGTCCTTCTTCATCAGCTTCTCTTCCCATGCAATACTGGTAGAGTCGCTTAACGAAGCCTTCCGTCTTCTCATTTGTCTGAGGCTGAGTCGGTACCTCCTGCTTAGGAGTATTGCCCGGAAGGATTCCGTAGCCCTCGCAGATCTTCGTCCATTCCGCGGAATCCGCAAAGCATGACAGTACGAAATCTCTGGAATAGTCTTCTACGACAAGAGCATTGAGCCAGTATACCAATCCGTCAACATCAGGCTCGCGGTCGAAAAAGGTCTTATACAGGACATTGAGATATTCCTCATTCGTAAGTTCCTTATTCGTAAACTCAGGACAATCCGTGATCCTCTTGAAGATATCAAGACCCGTGGCCTTTCCGCCTTCAAGCTCGCCGCACCAGTAGTTCAATCCGTCCTGGTCGTACTCACGCTCGAGAGCTGTCGTATATATCCTTGCGACAAACGCCGCAACGCCCTCGTGATTGGCTGACTGCGTTTCTGTGGGTTCTGTTGGTTCTGCATCAGTGGCAGGTGCTGTTTCGGTCGGTTCGCTCGACACAGCAGACGGCTCAGAAGACCCTGTCTCCTCACCTTCGACAGCCAAAGAACACGTCGGGAAGATGATTCCGACTGCCAGGATCGCTGCTATTGCCGAACATATCGTTTTATTCTTCATAAAATTCTCCCAATACAAAACTTCCGTTATTGTACAGGACTTCACACTCCCATATCTGTGAAAAATGCGTTATTTTACCGTTTTTTTACAAAACACCCTTGGTAGATGGCACTTTTCCGACATTTTTTTCATCAATTGACACTGCCTGACGAAGTGCTCTTCCGAAAGCCTTGAAGAGTGCTTCCATCTTGTGGTGATCATTTGCGCCGTACGGGCAACGGAGATGCAATGTGATATCCGCATTGCTTGCGACGGCTCTGAAGAACTCCTCGGCAAGCTGCGTATCCATCTGTCCGCACATCGGAGCAGCAAAGTCACATGAAAATACCAGGAATCCCCTGCCCGAGATGTCGATCGAGCATTCGCCAAGAGCTTCATCCATAGGTACGGAAGCAAATCCGTATCTTGTGATGCCCTTCTTATCTCCGAGTGCATCCTTGATTGCCTGTCCGAGTGCGATTCCTACATCTTCTACCGAGTGGTGAGCATCAACATAGAGGTCACCTTCGCACTTGAGTTTCAGATCAAAGCCTCCGTGTCTTGCAAATGCATTAAGCATGTGATCGAAAAATCCCACGCCGCTGTCGATCACGGCCTTGCCTTCACCGTCGAGTCCGATCTCAAGACTGATATCCGTCTCTCCGGTCCTTCTTCCGATTCCTGCTGTTCTGCTCATGCTCCTACCTCCTTCATTGCCTTGACAAGTTCTGCCATCTCTTCAGCCGTACCGATCGTGATCCTCAAGTAATCACAGATCTTAGGCTTGTTAAAGTATCTGACGAGTATTCCCATCGCCTTAAGTTTCTCATATACTTCACCGGCCTTAAGGTTACCCGGCTTAGCGAAGATAAAGTTTGCCGATGAGTCACATACAGTAAATCCCATCTCGCGGAGCTCAGATGTTACCTTTTCGCGCGTAGTGATGATCTTTCCTCTGTTCTCTTCAAAGTAATCGTTGTCATCGATAGCTGCTGCTGCAACCTTCTGAGCCAGTCTGTCAACAGGATAAGAATTGAACGAATCCCTGACTCTCAAAAGTCCTTCGATGAGTTCCTCCGAAGCTACCGCATATCCTACGCGAAGTCCCGCAAGACCATATGCCTTGGACAAGGTCTTAACGACTACGAGGTTCGGATACTTGTTCACGAGCGTGATCGCCGTCTGATACTCATCCTTAAATGCAGCATATGCTTCATCTATGAGAACGACCTTTTCGGGATTTGCCTTAAGGATCTTCTCAATGTCATTAAGATCGAGTGCGATGCTCGTAGGAGCGTTCGGATTGGCGATGGCGATACCGCCGTTTTCGCGACCGATATAATCGGAAGGATCGATGCTGAAATCTTCCTTAAGCGGCACCTTCTCTATCTCAACATCGTAAAGCTGTGAATAGACAGGATAAAAGCTGTAGGAGATCTCAGGTACGAGGACCTTCTTGTCGCTGTTGTACTTCTCTTCGTAGAAAGCCTGCCAGCAGAGAGCGAGGACTTCGTCTGAACCGTTGCCTACGAAAACGTTCGAAGGCTTAATATAGTCCTTGAACTTGTTTGCGACGGCTTCCCTGACGATCTGAGCATCCGTATTCGGATAGAGCCTCAAGTCGTTTATGTCATACTCCTTAAGCACCTTCGCGCAAGCCGGCGAAGGGCTGTAAGGATATTCGTTCGTATTGAGCTTGATGACCTTAACGCCGTCCTTAGGCTGTTCGCCTGCGACGTAAGGCACCAGTTCGTTTGTCTTCTTGTTCCAGTATTTACTCATCGGTAATGCTCTCCTTTATTCGAACCTTACCCTTACCGCAGAAGCGTGGCACTCGAGTCCCTCGCTGTCTGCAAACTTGGCAACGTCCTGATAGCAATCCTTCAAAGATTCCTCATTATAGTTGAGGACACTCATCTTCTTATAGAAGTCGCCCGTGTTAAGAGGCGAGAAGAATCTTGCCGTACCTGAAGTAGGAAGAGTGTGGTTAGGTCCCGCAAAATAGTCTCCGAGAGGCTCCGGTGTGTAGTTACCGAGGAATACGGCACCTGCGTTGTCGATCCTCTCTACGACCTTCTCTGCATCCTTAACGCAAAGCTCGAGGTGCTCAGGTGCGAGTTCCTCACTGAAGGCGATAGCCGTATCGATGCTGTCGCAGTTGATGATAGCGCAATAGTTACTCAAAGACTGCTCCAGGATCTCCTTACGAAGCGAAGTCTCGGATCTTCTGTCGACTGCCTCGTAGACCTTCTCTGCAAGCTCCTTGGATGTCGTAAGAACGATAGCGGAAGCGATCTTGTCGTGTTCTGCCTGCGAGAGCATATCCGCTGCAACGAACTCAGGCACTGCCGTCTCGTCTGCGATGATAAGGATCTCGGAAGGGCCTGCGAACATATCGATGTCGACCTGACCGAAAACAAGTCTCTTTGCCGTATTAACGTAGATGTTACCCGGACCGCATATCTTATCTACTCTCGGGATAGTCTCTGTTCCGTATGCCATTGCTGCGATAGCCTGAGCGCCGCCGACCTTGTAGATCTCGTTTGCGCCTGCGATAGTTGCTGCAGCGAGGATGACCGGTGCGATCGTTCCGTCTTTTCTCGGAGGAGTACAGAATACTACTCTCTCTACGCCTGCTACTGAAGCAGGGATAACGTCCATAAGAACCGTTGAAGGAAGCGGAGCCGTTCCGCCCGGAACATAGATACCCGCGATCCTCAAAGGACGAACGCGAACGCCGATCTTGGAACCCTTGGCAACATTCATCATGAAGCCGTCTTCCTTCTGCTGCTCGTGGAAAGCCCTGATATTGGCAGCGGCCTTCTTGATGATCTCCAAAAGCTCAGGCTCGACTTCGCTCATAGCCTTGTCGATCTCTTCTTTTGTGACTTTGATGTTTGAAGAATCGATATCGGCTCCGTCAAACTTTTTGGTGTATTTGGAGACAGCAGCGTCACCGTTTTCTCTTATGTCATCGATAACTGCGCTTACCGTCTCAATAACGGGACCCAAGTCCATCTTGCCTCGAAGGCCGAGGAGCTCGCATGTCTCCTTAAGATTGGCGCTTGTTCCCTCAAGAAATTTGCATTTCATCTTTTAATCCTCTTTCTTTTCCTGATTCATTATCTCAACCTGCTTCTTCAAAGCCTCTACCATAGGCTTGATCTCAGAAGCTTTCATCTTCATCGAAACCTTGTTTACGACTACTCTGGCGGAGATCTCGGCAACAGTCTCGAGCACGTCGAGTCCGTTCTCGAACAAAGTCCTTCCCGTCTCAACGATATCGACGATGACGTCGGACAGACCGATGAGAGGCGCAAGCTCGATGGAACCATGAAGCTTTATGATCTCGACACTCTCACGCTTATAATCCTCGAAGTATGCCCTCGTGATGTTAGGGTACTTCGTGCTTACGCGCTTATTCGGGATAGTATCGAGTTTCCCCTTAAGCTCCTTGGGTCCGCAAACGCACATACGGCACTTGCCGAATCCGAGGTCGATAACTTCATAGAGCTGTCTTCCTTCTTCAAGGAGAGTGTCCTTACCTACGACACCGATATCTGCAGCTCCGTATTCAACATATGTAGGGACATCGGCAGGCTTTGCGAGGATGAACCTCAATCCCTGCTTCTCGTCCTCGAGAATGAGTTTTCTTGATTTTTCCTTTGCAGCCGTGCAGTCATAACCTGCCTTCTCAAGAAGCTCGATCGCCTGCTCTGCAAGACGTCCTTTGGACAGTGCAATAGTCAACATATTACGCTTCCTCCTTAGTCTCATTAATATAGATGCAGGTATCGATGCCGTTATCGTCGGCATACTTTTCGAGTGCTTCCTGCGTATATCCCTGTGTATCAAGGATAACTCTCGTGCCTTCAGCAACCATATGCTGCTTCATGGCGATCGCTGCTTTTCTAGCGCCCTCAACTGCGATATCGTAACCGATGATCGTCTCAGGCTTGCTTGCCTGCGGCTCCATGCCCTGACGCATAAGAGCGATGATCGCAAGTGACAGACCGAGGGAGAAACCTACGGCCTCCATATCTCTTCCGAACGTTCCTACTACGTTATCGTATCTTCCGCCTCCGAGGATCGGGAAGCCGACCTCATATGTAAAGCCCTTGAAGATCATGCCCGTGTAGTAATCAGCGCTTCCGAGAAGTCCAAGGTCGATACTTACATACTTAAGATATCCGTAGTCATCGAGGATATCGAGGATCTCCTTGAGGTTATCGAGTGCTGCAACAGCCGTCTCGTCACTGATCCTGCTTCTCATATCGTCGATAACGTCATATGTGCCCTGCGACTCGGAGAACATAAGGAGCGTCTCCTTGTTCTCTTCGCTAAGTCCGAGATCGGATGCAGTCTTTTCGAGCGTAACAACGTCCTTCTGGTCGATAGCGTTCCTGATCTTGTCTGAAGTCTCTTTATCAACATTAAGTTCATTCATGAAGCCTTCAAAAAGCTTTGTCTGACCTACTGAGATCTGAAGATCCTTAACACCGATCTCAAGCGCTGACTCGATCGCAAGAGCGATGACCTCAGCATCAGCGGAAGAACCTGCAGAGCCCATGAGCTCAACACCTGCCTGTGTAAACTCGGACTGCTTACCTCCGCCTACCTGCTTAAAGCGGTACATATTCTCGATGTAGCAGAGTCTGAGCGGTGGCTCTTCGTCCTTAAAGATCGTAGCTGCGAACCTTGATGCAGGGATCGTTCCGTCATAGCGGATGCAGATGAGCCTGCCCTTCTGGTCACAGAGCTTATAAAGATCTGAAGGAGCAACGTACTCGTTGTCCATGTAGATGTCAGTATATTCGATGCCCGGAGTCTCGATCTCGCTGTAGCCGTTCAGGCTGAAGAGGTTGCGGAGCTTGGACTCGGCTTCTTTCTTGAATTCGCAGATACCCGGCATTACGTCATTAAAGCCGTCGGGTGTGTAAAATCTGTTATTTCCCATAATTCTCTCCTGTACTATTTTATTATTATCCAACTTACAGTTTATAACATTTGGCTGAGTGCTTCATCACAGGCAAGTTACATTGCCTTGACTTAGCACTTTATTGCTTTATCACTTCACCGCGTTAAAGCAATAAAGTATCAACATGTGAGATTATACGGATGATACTTGATTCTGTCAAGCGCGGATTTGCTTCTGTGGAGCTTCGCCGCCTGCTGCTTGCGCCACGGATGCGCTGTGTCATGGCAATTACGGAAACATTTGCGAAAAAAACGATTCGTCCCCGTAATTTTCGAGCTCGAAAACAACAAATTACGGAAACATCAGTAAAAAACAGCCGATGTATCCGTAATCGAAGGGACTTTGAGCCTGAAAATGGTCTGAAATTACGGATACATTGACCAAAAACGCCCAATGTTTCCGTAATGCTTTTCGAAAAGGCATAGAAGAACGTTTCGCGGTCGCTGCAATAGCGCCACACAAAACCCAAACCCAAAACCAAAACAAAAACTGCCCCACTTGCCGTGAGACAGTCTTATAAGCAATAGATTATCTGATCTTTCCGTCCTCTACGTAGATCCTCTGGACTCGCTTACCCACGACGCAGGTGATCTCATAGTTGATGGTTCCGAGATAAGAAGCAAGTTCGTCGGCCATCTTCTCCTTACCGAAGATAAGGACCTCGCTCTCCTTCGGGATCTTAACATCTGAAGGAAGAGATGATGCATCGAGCATACACATATCCATGCAGACATTACCGATGATCGGGAAGCGGTTGCCCTGGACCTCAAGTTCGAAGCTGCCGTTACCGACTCTTCTGGACAAGCCGTCAGCGTATCCGATCGATACCGTGAGGACACGGGTCGAAGCAGGTGCCATGAAGTGGCGGCCGTAAGAGATGCTCGTGCCTGCAGGTACTACCTTCTCGTGAATGACCTTGGCGTACCATGTCATGACCGGGATAAGTTTTAGTGGCTTTACCGGCGGAGGGCATCCCGGAGGCATAAGGCCGTAGAGGATGATTCCCGCTCTTACCATATCGAGGTGCATCTCAGGGAATCTCATGATTCCGGAGCTGTTGCAGATATGGCGCTTTACGAAGGTAACGCCGCGCTTCTTAAGCTCCTCGATCTGAGAAGTGAAGCGGCTGAACTGTGCTCTTGTGTAATCGTCGTCATTCTCGTCTGCTACCGCAAAATGCGAGAAGACTCCGTAAGTAACGATATTGGGGAGCTTGGAGATCTCAACGATCTCATCTGTCGTGGTCGCATCGGGCTCAGTTGAGAAACCGATACGTCCCATTCCCGTATCGAGCTTGATGTGGATATTTACTTTCTTATCCTGTGCGACGGCTGCCTCGGAGAGGATCTTTGCATCCTCGAGCGAGTATACTGCCTGATCGATATCGTATCTTACGACATCATCGAAGCGTGATGTGCTGGTAAATCCGAGGATGAGGATCTTGGCGGTGATGCCGGCCTCACGAAGTTCGATCGCTTCGTCGATGGTCGCGACACACAGATGATCCGCACCGTTTGCGAGGACTGTCTTTGCGGCTTCAATAGCGCCGTGTCCGTATGCGTCTGCCTTGACGACTGCCATAACGTCCGCATTTGGCGAAGTTACGCGTCTTATCTCTCTAATGTTGTTTTTAAGTGCATCGAGGTCGATCTCGACGCAGGATCTGCTGAACATATCTGACGTAACTGTCATTTTGTCACCATCCGAGTTCTTTATATACTTGCGGGAACCTGTCTATGACGTCCGTGGGAAGCATGAAGAGCTTGCCTAGGTCGTCTGCCGCGATCTGCCCGCCCCTGGAGTGTATATACACGCCTGCGAGGGCTGCGGCCTCCGGTTCAAAGCCCGAAGCGAGGAATCCTCCGATAAGTCCCGTCAGGACATCTCCCGAACCACCCTTGGCCATTCCGGAGTTGTCGCCTTTAATATAATAGCACTTTCCTTCGGGAGTGGTTACGAGAGTAATATGATTCTTCAATACCAAAATGCAGTTATTGGTCTTGGAGAACGTAATTGCCGCATTTTTGACCACATCGCCCTCGTAATCTTCAAAATCGATATCTGCATAACCGAATCGCTTAAACTCACCTATATGAGGAGTCAGGATAGCCGGAGCAAGACCCTTTGACGGCCTGTCGGCAAGTCCCATGAGCCCCATATCCCTGTGCTTTGCAAGGATAGTGAGCGCTGAAGCATCGATGATCAGCTTAGGGGCGTTTTCGATCAGAACACTGAGCATCGCATCGTTTTTGGGATCACCGTGATCTATACCCGGGCCGATACCTGAAGCAGCGCATCTTCCCGCGAGCCTGAAAAGTTCTGCGAGATAGTCCTCACGGTCTGATGAAGAAAGAACGGCACACGGACAATTGTTCCTGACTGCGACCATCGCGTCGTCAGGAGCAAAGAGCCTTACAAGGCCCGTGCCCGATCTTAGTGCAGAAGAAACGGCCAGCTGAGGCGCGCCCGTCATGTATCTCGAGCCTGCCACCAGCAGAAATTGTCCGAATGTTCCCTTATTGCCCGAGTCTGACCTGGCGGGCATAAGTGAAGAAACAAACTCTGCCGTGATCTTCGTGGCGTTCATCAGTTCTCGCCTCCGTAATACTCGTGCAAGACTTTTCCGTCAGGTCCGGTCGTACTCTGAACCTTATGGATGTGCTTAGGATCGTACGGAGTTTGCTGATAAACGTAGTAGTTGAGCCAGTTCGTATAAAGGAGCGTCGCAGAAGACCTCCAGCGGACGATCGGCTCCTCGTTCGGATC
>CADCPU010000146.1 GCA_902803365.1 Oscillospiraceae bacterium | reverse complement strand
GGAAGACTCGATGCAAGAGAGATAAAGAATATTACTCTCTTAACTACAAGGGTTAACGACAAGAAATATTATTTCAGAGATCTTACAGGTCTTGAATTTCTCACATCCCTTCAGCAGATCTATCTTATTGATGCTCCCGTTACTTATATTGATGTTAGTACTCTTTCAGAACTTACTACACTTAAGATCAACGGTACGGGCATCTCAGAACTCGATATCAGCAAGAATAAGAAAATGGAAGTGCTGCTCTGTCATAATACTCCGATAAAGAGTGTCGATATCTCCAACTGTCCGCACCTTATTCGTGCCGTTGTGTGGAGTGTGGGTGTGAAATATGACGATTCAGTTGCGTACGATTATGGCGACAAATATTACCTAATGGTTTCTAATAAAACTTCGGTGATATATAGTATCGCTATCGATGCCGAGCATTTTTCCGATCCTGCATTCAGACAATATATCTCCGAAAATATAGATAAAGACAAAAATGGTCGCTTGCAGCTGTATGAGAGAGAGGGTATTGAAAAAATAGATGTAAGTAATCTGGGTATCACAACTCTTAAGGGTATCGAGTTATTTCCTTGTTTGAAGGAACTTGATTGCAGCGGTAATAACATCAAGTCTCTGGATCTTACCGGAAATAAACAGTTGGTAACGCTCAGAGCTTCCAAGAATAAGACTCTCGAGCAGATCGAGATGAATGAGAAGATCGTGAATGTGGATCTTCACTCGACGAATATGTCTTATCTTAAACTCGAGAAGTATCGTAACATCAGGAGACTTGATATGTACGGAACATATATCTCCAATCTCGATGTTACGGGATGTCCGGGCCTCCAAAGACTTGATGTCGGTAACACATTGATCGAGAACCTTGATGTTACACATAATCCTGAGCTTGAGTGTCTCAACATCTCAGGTACAAGGATCAATGATATTGATCTTAAGTCTTGCCCTGAGATCTTGAAGATCATGAAGGGTGAGCCAAGCAATGTAGATGGTATGATCGTCTATGGTACATATTTTGAAGACCTTTTCACAGGCAAGACTTCGTTCTTTGCATATACAAAGGCTAATCCGATAACTCCTACACCGGTACCTCCTACGGCTACACCAGCTCCGAAGGCTACGGCAACTCCAACAGCAAAGCCGACAGCAACAACGGCGCCTAAGGCTACTGCAACAGCAACACCTAAGCCGTCTGCAACGACTGCACCTGATGCTACCGCTACACCAACAGTAACGACAGCACCTGCGGCTACGACAGACCCTAAGGCAACAGTAACACCTGAGGCTACAAAATCGCCTGATGCAACTGTAACTCCTGAAGTTACAACAGCACCTTCCAAGGATCCGAAGGAGCAGATCCGAGCATTTGTAGATCGAATCTACATCTACGTCCTCGATCGTGAACCTGAGGATGACGGCGCAGGATTCTGGACAGATGAACTTTACGGTTTCCGCCGCACCGGTGCGGAAGTAGCCCAGGGATTTATCTTCAGTGATGAGTTCATTAACAGAAATACATCCGACAAGGATTTCGTAACTATCCTCTACAAGACGTTCTTCGGACGAGAGGCTGATGAAGCAGGCATGAACTACTGGCTCGAGCAGCTTTCTACAGGAGCAATGGACCGTGTAACAGTCGCTAACGGATTTATCTTCTCTCAGGAGTGGGCTGATACATGTGCCAAGTACGGCATCCGCTCAGGCGGTGATCTGAAGCCGACCTTTAACATCGAACCGACCGAACTTACATATGCATTCGTTGAGAGAATGTACACGACTGCTCTCGGACGTGAATATGATAAGGAAGGTAAGGAGTATTGGGCTTCAGAACTTTCAAACTTCAATATCTCGGGCGAACAGCTCGGAGCATCCTTCTTCCTCAGCGAAGAGATGGTCAGCTACAACCTTGATGACAAGGAATACGTAGATCGTCTTTACAAGACATTTATGGACCGTGAAGCCGACGCAGACGGTGCCGCTTATTGGCTTAGCGTTCTTGCTTCGGGAACATCAAGAGCAGACGTAGTCTACGGCTTTACAAGAAGCCCTGAGTTTACGGAGAAGTGTATCGAAGCAAGGATCCTTCCTTTCTGATACTGATAAGGTTTATTGAAGATATGAGGTCGGGGCATTGCGGTCCCGGCCTCTGCTTCTATTTATGATAAGTGTGAGATGTTATAATATAATCTCCCGATGCGATGGAGGCAGACAGATCTATGCGCCAAAGAGAACGTAATGTATTCATGAATAAAAAGATACTCATGACGTATGTCGTTATGCTCGTTGCGGCTGTTATCTTTTGCATACTGCCTGCTACGATCCCTTTCATGCGCAATACATCGACTTTCCTTTATTGTGCACTTGTTATAGGCTGGGCCGTCAGCATCAGAAGACGAGTCCTCGGTCATAACATCAGGCGATGTCTGATAGTCGCCTGTGTATATATGCTCTCGCTCTTTTTAATGCGGGTAGCGAGATTCGATTACTTTGACGACAGTGTCATAATGAGCGAGGTATTGTGGTACGCCTATTATGTGCCCATGACCTCTATCCCCCTGTGGTTCTTCTTTGCGTCACTCAACGTGGAACCAGTAATGCTGCGCAAACGAATGCGCGCATTAGAATACACTCTTATAACGATAAATGTCCTTATGTGTGCGATCATATTGACCAATCACTATAATGAGACGGTCTTTATCGTTCATGACCTTGATAACAATGATTATTCATATAACTGGTTGTATTACGTTATCCTCGTTTGGATCGTCGTTTTCGGGATCGGTACGGTCGTTGTCCTTTTCCGAAAATGCTCGCTCGTTGCG
>CADCPU010000145.1 GCA_902803365.1 Oscillospiraceae bacterium | reverse complement strand
GCCGTATATTCGCCGAGCATCGTGAAGAGTTCCTTACCCTCGCACTTGATGCCGGCAGCCTTGATCTCGTTCTCGATGAACGGATCGAGCTCTTCAACTACTACGAGACGATCAACCTTGGAAGCGAAGTCGCGGATGAGATCCATAGGAAGCGGCCATACGAGACCGAGTTTCAATACGCTTGCATCCGGTACACCGTCACGAACATACTGGTAGGAAGCACCTGCAGTGATGATACCGAGCTTTGTATCGCGCATCTCGACCTTGTGAAGACCGATCGTTACGTCATTGGAATCAGCAGCGATCTTCTTTGTGCGCTCTTCAACTACAACGTGGCGCTTGATCGCATTAGCAGGCATCATAACGTACTTTGCAGGATCCTTAACGTAATCCTTGACTACGATAGGATTAGGATCAGCAAGCTCTACGATGCTCCTGGAGTGTGAAACACGTGTGTGGAGACGAAGGATAACAGGTGTATCGTACTTCTCGGAGAAGTCGAAAGCATACTTTGCAAAATCCTTGCACTCCTGGCTGTCTGAAGGTTCAAATACAGGAACCTTAGCGCTTCTTGCGTGGTTTCTCGTATCCTGTTCATTCTGGGAAGAATGCATTCCCGGGTCATCTGCTACACAGAAAACGAGACCTCCGTTAACACCTGTGTAAGCGACCGTGAAGAGCGGATCGGCAGAGACGTTCAGACCAACGTGCTTCATACATGTCATTGCACGTGCGCCTCTAATGGATGCACCGATAGCTACTTCGGCACCGACCTTCTCATTAGGTGCCCACTCACAAGACACCTCTTTATAATCTGCGATAACTTCCGTGATCTCCGTACTCGGAGTACCCGGGTATGAAGAAACGAGCTTTACACCCGCCTCATATGCTCCGCGGGCAACGGCCTCGTTACCAAGCATAATCTGTTTCATTGAGAATTCCTCCTGAATGTTATTCATAAAAAATCAGTTCTTACAATCATACCACAAAAACCCGCGTGTGGCTTAACTGATATATTAATATATAATAAAAGGGTTTTCGGGCGCTCGAAAAGGCATGTTTCGGTGGTCAGAAAATAGCAAAAAAACTTTCTTAAAAAAGTGCTTGACACATCCCCATGTGTTCTTTATAATTATTCATGCTTAACGCAAACGCGGTCGTGGCGGAATAGGCAGACGCGCACGTTTGAGGGGCGTGTGGGAGACCGTACGAGTTCAAGTCTCGTCGACCGCACCATAGTCACGAAGGATCGTTTCAAATGAAACGATCCTTTTTTATTCCCTTTTTCGAGAACATAAAAAAGGTGCCCCGGCAGATACCGGGACACCCGTAAGTTCGAATAGTTATCAGTTTCCGAAGAAGTAGTACAGGATGATCGCAAGAACGATGAGACCCAGGACGAAGAGTGCAACCTTGATCGGCGAGATCGGGGATGCGCCGCCTACCTTACCTGTCTGACCGTTGATAACGATGTTGTAGACCTTATCCTTGTACTTGAATGCTGCGAGCCATACAGGCGCGAGCAGATACTTGAACGTGATATTGTCGTAAGCCGTCGAGAACTGAAGGTTACGAACGTGATCAGCCTTGGCATTACGTCTGATCGTGGAGCTCATGTTGCTGGACAACCTTCTCTTGATGCCTGCCTGAGCAACCTTCCATCCGTCATCAAGACCTACTGAGTAACGCTCGGCACCAAAGCCTGCAACGATCTCAGGCGTATAAGGACGGAGCTTGCTGAAGTCGAACGTCGATACGCTCTTGATGTAAGGATTGTTGTCTGTCTTGTTACTTGCAAATACCGTAAAGTCATCGATGAACTCGGTATAGACACCGCTCGTGTTCTTCCATGTCGTAACGGTCTTGTCGCCCTGCTTCTTGTCGTAACCGACCTGAGCAGTATATCTCGATGTCGTATCGGAATCGTATGTCCAATAAGGGAGATAAACGCCGTTAAAGCCCTTGGCTGAACAGCTCTTCTTTGCATCATTAGGAGCAAACCACTTGTGGCTCATCCATGCTCTGAAAAGATCAGCAGCCTGCTTCTCTGTGATGGCGAACGGAACAACACCGCCCGGTGCCATAACATCTTCGATACCCTCAACAGGCATAACGCTCGTAGATCCGCAGAAAGGACATACGGCAGCTGTCTCGAGTGCATCGTATACTGTCTCACCGCCGCACTGCTGGCAGCAGACTGTCTTCATCTTGTTACCCCAGTCGAAGCTTGCACGGTTCTTCGCACTCTCGAAGTCCATCTCGACTATCTCCTGGCCTGCCTCAGGCTTAGGAAGTTCTCTCTGATATCCGCAGAACTCACAAGTGAGTCCTCCCGTCTCAGGATCGAAAACGAGTGTACCGCCGCAAGAAGGACACTTCTTGTCGGTTACCTCCATCGTCTTCTCGATAACGGGCTCGTTTGATGCGCCGTAATCTTCTGTACCGTATTCTTCCTTGCCGGCTACATCTTCGTTGCCGTACTGTTCGGTACCGTAATCCTCCTGTGCCGGTGTCTCGGCAGAACCAGCTGCCGCTGCAGGAGCTGCACCTTCTACAGGCATCTCTGCTCCGCAAAATTCACAGAACTTACCTTCGGTCTCCGCTCCGCATGCAGGACATTTACTCATAACTTATACCTCCGATTCAGTGTATATGATAAACAACAGACTTCTCGGCGGTATGGTAAGCTCAACATCTTCATCAGGTCTTATGTTGACGATATAGAGCTCATCATCTTCGCCTTCTTCACTTATCGTGAAGTTGCCGGTCTTGTTGTCCATGCTCAAGTATCTTGTAGCATCACTATTTAATAATAATACAACCCTTCGACTTCCGTCGACAACCTTATTACCAAAATAGTCCTTTCTATTCTTGTCGAGAGTGCGCTCGAAAACAAGCATGTTCTCTTCCGCGAACAACGTCTTGTAGAAGCCCGTCCTCAATACGGGATGCTCATCCCTTAAGTGCGAGATCTGCCTTACGAACTGAAGCTGCGCAAGGCCTTCTTCGCTCTCAGCGCCCCAAGGATACGTTCTTCTGTTAAACGGATCCCTGTATCCTTCCATCAGGATCTCATCGCCGTAGTATATGCAGGAAGCACCGATATAGCCCGTCTGGAAAGCATATGCCATACGCATGAGCTTTGATCCGAGCTTAAGTTCGTCCTCGCTCAGAGTGATCTCCTTTTGGAGTTCGCGGTCGCCCGGATCCTCCTCACCTGCCATCTCCGTTATCGCACGCGGGACGTCGTGTGAAGAGATAAGGTTCATCATGGAGTAGTAGCCCTGAGCAGGATACCTCTCCCTGAAGCCCTCCATATAAGAGTTGAACATCGGTGCGTTGATATTGCCCTTAAGGAAATTCAATAGTCCGTCACGGAACGTGTATCCCATAACGCTGTCGTGAGTCCTTCCTAGCATGAAGTCTCTGTACGAGCCGTACGAGCATTTGTTGCTCGCATCCTCCCAGACTTCTCCGATAACAGCGCCCGTTCCGTTCGAATACTCTGCAACGGTCTTGCGCATCTGACGGATAAAGCTGTCAGGAAGCTCATCGGAGACATCGAGCCTGAAGCCCGAAGCACCTCTTTGGATCCAGGTATCGACTACCCCGCCCTTACCGAAGATGAATCTTCTGTAAGATAAGTCGTCTTCATTAACGTTCGGAAGATCCGGGAATCCCCACCAGGACTCATAAAATGCCTCACCGTCCTTGATCTCCGTAAAGTTATACCAGGATCTGTACTTACTCTCGCTTCCTTCAAGGAACGATCTGTAAGCACCGGTTCCCTCATATCGGTCGAACTTATTAAAATATCTGCTGTCTGCACCCGTGTGGCTGAATACGCCGTCAAGGATGATCTTGATACCGCGCTCTTTGCATTCGGCTGCAAGCCTCTCAAATGCCTCATTGCCTCCGAGGATCGGATCGACATTCATATAATCGGCCGTGTCATAACGATGGCTCGACCTTGCCTCGAATATCGGATTCAAGTAAAGGACCGTTATTCCGAGAGATTGGATGTAATCCAGCTTTTCGCGAATACCGTCGAGCGTGCCTCCGAAGAAATCACACGCGAGGTAACCTGTCTCGGGCTTGCCGTAGATATCGACATCTTCGTTCCAGTCCTTGTGCCAGATGCGCTCGGGGCGCTTGAACGCCGGACTTATCTTCTTATATGAATGATCCTTGCCTCTGTTAAACCTGTCCGGGAAGATCTGATAGATCCTCGCACCCTTAAGAAAATCGGGTGTCTTAAAGGACTCATCATAGACCGTGATCTGCCAGGCGTACGGATACTTATCTTCTTCTACGCCGATCTTCGGTGGCTCGAAATACAGCCTGCCTCCGCCATTTTGCGATTCGGGATCGAAAACATAGTACAGATAGACCGTATCAGGCCAGTGCTTGAACCTGAACTGATCCTCCATCTCAGGCAGGAGTTTTTTGGCGGTCGCATAAGGAACCGATGCCCTGAACCAGTAGAACAGCAGTCCGGCCTCTACCGGGAGCATCAGCTCTATCTTGTATTTCCTGCCCTTGGAGTTCATCGGCTCCTCGTGGTAGGAGAATCCATATAAACCGTAAGAATAGCACAGAACTACGTCCGTGCTATCCTTAGTCGCTTCGAATATCAATTCAACATTGCTTCCGGCCGGAGCGGCACCGAACGGGCGCCTGTATTCCGACAAACGTGACGCATGCTTAAACATCAGGTCAAAACTCTCCTGTTACTTTTCTTCAGCAGGCTTCTCTTCAGGAGCCTTCTTTGCAGCAGGCTTTTTGGCTGCAGGTTTCTTTGCTGCTGCAGTTTTCTTAGCCGCCGGCTTTTTAGCTGCAGGCTTCTTAGTTGCCGCCTTCTTGGCAGGAGCCTTAGCTTCCTTAGCCTCCTCTGCCTTCTCAGCCTTTGCTTCCTTCTTAGGAGCAGGAGCTGCGTCCTTTACTTCCTTGATATAAGGGATACCAGTGATGAGGGAGTAAAGACCGATATACTCGGCTGCGCTCTTCTTCCAGGAATAATCGCCGCTCATGCCGGCCTTGATGATGTTATCCCAGACCTCAGGACGATTTCTGTAAAGATCGCAAGCATACTTCGTGATGAAGAGGAACTCGTGAGCGTTGATGTTCGCAAACGAGAAGCCGTTACCTTCGCCCGTGAACTCGTTATAAGGGATAACGGTATCCTTAAGTCCGCCCGTCTCACGAACGACAGGAACTGTACCGTAAGCCATGGATACGAGCTGTGAAAGTCCACAAGGCTCAAAGATACTCGGCATAAGGAAGATATCTGCTGCCGCATACATCGTATGCGCAAGTCCGTTATCAAAGTCGATGCAAGCACACATCTTACCGGGATTACGATCTGCGATGCTTACGAGAGCACGCTCGTAATATGCGTCACCTGTTCCGAGGATGACCACCTGCATACCGTCAAAGAGCATCTCATCCAAAACATAAAGGAGAAGATCCAAGCCCTTCTGATCTACGAGTCTTGAGATCATTACACAAAGAGGTGCGCGAGGGTTGACGTCGAGGTTCAACTGCTTCTGCAAGGATTCCTTACAGATAGCCTTGCCCTTCTTGAATGTCTTGATGTTGTACTTTGCAGGGATCTTGTTATCCGTTGAAGGATCATACTCAAGATCGTTGATACCGTTGATGATACCGGACACTTTATATGCATAGCGCTGCAGTGTCTGGTTCAAGCCCTCACCGTAGTAATCCGTCATGATCTCATAAGCATATGTAGGAGATACTGTCGTTACGGAATTGGAATAAACGATACCTGCCTTCATGAAGTTGATGGCACGATCCTTGATACAGAATTCGTCACGGATATATTCATCAGGAAGATCGAGCATATCTCTTACGACGTCTACTGCATGAACGCCCTGATACTTCAGGTTGTGGATCGTGAATACCGTCTGAACGTCAGTGTGATATCCGTGCTTTTTGAAGTGAGCATCGAGGAGCATCGGCATCATACCCGTCTGCCAGTCGTTACAGTGGAGAACGTTAGGCTCGAAGTTCATGAAGTCGCCCATGAAGTCGAGGACTGCTCTCTGGAAGAAGCAATATCTCTCGATATCGAAAACATACTCTACGTAAACACTGTCAAAGTTAAAATAATATTCGTTATCTACGAAGTAGAACTTGGTTCCGTTCATCTCGAGTTCGAAGAGACCTGCATAGAGGGATCTCCAACCCATGTGGACCATCTTCCATCCGATGAACTTGAGATCTTCGTTATACTTTACCTTGATCTTGCGATACAAAGGAAGGATCACTCTTGCATCGATGTCGGCCTTGTTGAGCTCGACCGGAAGAGCTCCTACTACGTCAGCAAGTCCGCCTACCTTGGCGAACGGGCTGACCTCAGATGAAACAAATAAAACCTTGATCTTGTCCATATCAGATACCTGCGCCCTTTCCTATTACTACCGGGAAGTCTCTGTGACCTACGAGTCTGATACCCGGCCTTACGATCGCATTCTTATCGAGGATCACATTCTCAAGATGACAATTCTCGGAGATATGCGCATCCTGCATTATGATGCAGTTCTTGATAGTCGTATTCTTGGAGATCGTTACGCCACGGAACAATACGGATTCCTCAACGCTTCCGTAGATCCTGCAACCGTCGGATACGATCGCATTGGAGATCTGCGCATTGTTGAAGTAGAGCGTAGGTGCCTCGTCCTTGACCTTCGTGTAGACCGGCTCGCCGTTCCAGAAGAGATCGTTTCTGATCGTCTCGTCAAGAAGGTTCATGGAAGCGTCGAAATATGTCTTGACGCTGTTGATACGAAGTGCGATTCCGCTGTACTCGTATGCATATACCTTAAGTTCGTCAAACATCTTAACGAACGAATGAACACCGAAGTGTGAAGCGCCGTGTGCCATCTGCTTAGCGATGAGATCGATAAGGAGATCTCTTCTTACGCAGATGATACCGAGGCTAGATCTGTTGGATGCGGACTTCTGAGGATTGTAGAGCATATCCTTTACGAATCCGTCGTTATCAACATCGATGATGTAGCTCGGGTTACCGAACTTCGTGCCGTCTCTGTTATACATGATGGAGATGTCGGCATTGTTGTCCTGATGTGACTTGATGAAATCATCAAATGTCGTATTGAGGACTACGTTACTGTTTGCAACGATAACGTATGTGGAACGTGATGTGCGGAGAAAGTCGATGATACCTGCCATCTCCTCGTCGCCTGCGATATTCGTTGCTTCTGAATTAACGTAAGGCGGAAGGATATGAAGTCCGTCGTTCTTTCTGTCCAAGCTCCATGCGGCACCAGTTCCCAAGTGGTCCATCAATGACTTGTATTTGTTGTATGTGAGCACGCCCACATTATTGATACCGGTATTTACCATATTCGAGAGAACAAAATCTATGATCCTGTATCTTCCCGCAAAAGGCATAGCAGACAGGGCACGAGGACCTGAAAGCTCGCCAAGTGAGATCTTTTTGTTGTCGGCCAAGATCAAACCCATTGCTTCTGAAATCATAAATCCAATTCCTCCCCTTTATACTCTGAATACGCTCTCGATGACGTTGTCTTCATCGCTGACTTCGAGGTCCGTGTCGATCATGGAGTTACCCGGGATGACCGCACCCTTCTTGATCACGAGTCCGCGCTCGAAAACTACGATACCTTCGGAACATATCTTATGATTCGTGTAAGGTCCTTCACCGTCAACGTTTGCACCTGCTCTTACGTCCTCGCCGATTACGGTTCCGAAATCAACGATACAACGCTCGATATGTGCGCCCGCCTTAACGACTACGCCAGGAAGCAATACACAGTCCTTAACGACCGCACCGCGTTCAACGACTACGGAATCGGAAAGAACGGAATGGATGACGGATCCGTAGATCCTGCATCCGTCTGTCATAGCGGAATTGGAAACCTTGCCCTCAGGTCCGATGAAGTGTGAAGGCTTAACAGGGTTTCTGCTGTAGATACGCCATGCTCTGTCAACGAGGTTGATCTCCTCAGGCTTATCGAGGATATCCATGTTCGTCTCCCACAAAGAAGCGATCGTTCCGACGTCCTTCCAATATCCGGAGAATCTGTATGCGAAGAGCTTGTTGCCCTGAGCCAGGAGCTTAGGGACGATATTCTTACCGAAGTCGTTGTTGGACTCAGGATCGTTCTCGTCTTCAATAAGTGCTTTCCTCAAGACGCTCCAGTTGAATATATAGACACCCATCGATGCGAGATTACTCTCAGGCTTAGCAGGCTTTTCTACGAACTCTGTGATAACGTCGTCTTCCTCTGTGTTGAGGATACCGAATCTGGAAGCTTCCTCCCACGGTACTTCGTAAACTGCAAGCGTAGCATCAGCACCGTGTGCGATGTGTGCCTTGAGCATTGCATGATAGTTCATCTTGTAGATATGGTCTCCTGAGAGGATCAGAACATACTTCGGATTAAAGTCATCCAGGAAGTCCATGTTCTGGAAGATGGCATTCGCGGTACCCTTGTACCAATCGCTCTTGCCTGACTTCTGATAAGGAGGAAGGATGTAAGCACCACAGTTGTTACGATCCAAATCCCACGGATGTCCGTTACCTACATAAGTATTAAGTGCGAGAGGCTGGTACTGTGAAAGTACACCTACTCTTTCAATACCTGAATTAACACAATTTGACAGAGGGAAATCTATGATCCTGTATCTGCTGCCGAACGGAACGGCCGGTTTTGCGATCTTTTTGGTAAGGACTCCAAGTCTTGAACCCTGTCCACCTGCAAGTATCATTGCAACGGTTTCAGCTTTAGCCATTTTGTTACCTCCTTATTTCTTATCCTTGATCTTCTTAGTCTTTGTAGCAGTACTCTTAGCTGTTTTTGCTGTCTTTGTTG
>CADCPU010000144.1 GCA_902803365.1 Oscillospiraceae bacterium | reverse complement strand
GCTCCTTCGATAACGACAAACTGCACATTCGGGAACGCAGCTAATGCAGGCTTGAAGAAATCGGGATCTTCTCCGAAGCTTCCCTCAGTTCCCGTGAATATGATCACAGGTATCTTGCATGTCTCAAGGATCGGATAGAGGTCTCTGTCTATCAGGACTTCATCTTCGAACCACATGATTTCGGGAGCATAAAAACTCGGATCGACAAGTATAAGTCCTTTGATCTCATCCTGCCTGTATGTTCCCGCGTAGCATACAACGATGCCGCCCATACTGTGTCCGTACAGATAGATATTCGAAGTATCGACTTCAGGAAGATATTCACATGAATCAATAACGGCGTACAGGTCTTTTATCTGGTCCACAACAAAGTTGCCCAGAAACGCCGGATCCTCACCTGACTCAGGACGCGTGCCATTCTGACAGAGAAATTCGATTACCGCAAAACCGTGCTCGCTGTAATGCTCGGCTTTATCCGAATATCTTCCGAGAGGCGCATATAATCCGCTGGTAATTATGATCGTCTTAAAAGGCCCCTGACCCTGGGGAACTGTAAGCCTGGCGTAGATCTCGCCTCCGTCGCGGTAGAAGATTACTTCCTTCGTTCTGCCTTCACTCTTTGAAACCGCAGGCATTAATATCGAATACTCGATGGGCGGGAATTCTTCCACCTTGACCAGTCTCGTCTTGATCGGCTGTCTATCAGTATCTTCATTTATCACTTTGCCGGGCTTAACAGGCTGCGGTTTTGAACACGAAGCCAGCAGGCAGGCGGTAACTACTATCAATATCAGACACTTTATTCTTGATGATCTTTTTCTCATTACTTCATGATAACAAGCTCGTAATCACGTGTTCCGATTCCGATCTTCTCTCCGTGTTCAAGTGTTTCTTCCCACGAAACATTCGGATTGCTGTTATGCCAGACATCACCGTGATCGTGGAAATGATCACTGTTCATATTATCACCTAACTGGCTGTTTCTGACAGGCTCGGCCTTCTGGCAGAGATCAACGCACGCCTGGTCCAGAGCAACCGGATCAAATGAAGCAAGCATTCCGATATCAGGAAGGATGGGCGCATCGTTCTCACCGTGGCAGTCGCAGTTCGGCGAAACATCCGTGATAAGACTTATGTGGAAGTTCGGTCTGCCGCTGATGACAGCTGCAGTATACTCGGCCATCTTTCTTCCGAGCATCGATGCTGCGTCCCAGTTGTCGTTTTCGATGGCATCGAATGCGCATGCTCCGATGCAGCGGCCGCATCCCTTACACTTATCGGGATCGATCCTTGCTTTGCCGTTCTCGTAGATAAATGCGTCTGAACCGCATTCCTTAGAGCATCTTCTGCACCCTTTGCAGCGTTCGGTGATAACATGGGGATGGCCGCTCTGATGTTGCTGCATCTTTCCGGCGCGGCTTCCGCAGCCCATGCCGATATTCTTTATCGTGCCGCCGAAGCCTGCCTGCTCGTGGCCTTTGAAATGCGTTAACGAAATGACAATATCGGCATCCATTACGGCGCGTCCGATATATGCCTCCTTGCAGTATTCTCCGTTCGGAACGGGCACGATGATGTCGTCAGTTCCTCTAAGACCGTCAGCAATGATTATCTGGCATCCGGTGGTTACTGTATTAAATCCGTTGATGTTTGCGCAGTCCATGTGCTCAAGCGCATGCTTGCGGCTTCCGGGATAAAGCGTATTGCAGTCGGTTAAAAAAGGCATTCCGCCGAGTTCTTTAACAACGTCAGCTACAGCCTTCGCATAATTGGGTCTTAAGTATGCGAGATTTCCAAGTTCGCCGAAATGCATCTTGATGGCAACAAACTTGTTGTCCATATCGATAGACTGGATCCCTGCAAGCTTAATGAGCTTCTGCAGTTTTGCAGTGAGCGGTGTGCCGAGGCCGGTTCTGAAATCGGTGAAATATACTTTTGACTTATCCATTGTTAGCACCTCCCTGCCGGATCGTTCTATCGGTTACATAGAAGGATTATAGCATTTGGGAGGTGCAAAAATGAATTATATTACGGTCTTATCTGTTCAGTTCCTTTTATGTCTTTCTGTGCTTCTTGGACATCCAAATACCGATTTCCTGAATGAGCATTACCATGATTATCAGTAATGCAACCGTGGT
>CADCPU010000143.1 GCA_902803365.1 Oscillospiraceae bacterium | reverse complement strand
GATGAGCTTATCGAGAGTCTCTGTTACCTTGCCGGAATCGATGAGCTCGCCTGCAAGCTTAACTCCGCCCTCAAAGCTGTCTGCCTTACCTGCGATGTAGAGAGCAGCACCTGCGTTAAGAAGTACCGTATTTCTCTTGTGTCCCTTAGCGCCCGAGAGGATCTCACGGACGATAGCTGCATTTTCTTCAGGTGCGCCGCCCTTGAGGTCTTCCTTCGTGCAGCGCTCCATGCCGAACTGCTCGGGAGTGATCGTGTAGACCTTGTACCAGCCGTCCTTGAACTCGCATACTGTCGTAGGTGCACTAAGGGAGATCTCGTCGAGCTTGTCCTTGCCGTAAACGACCATTCCGCGCTTAACGCCGAGTGACATAAGGACTCGTGCCAGAGGCTCGATGAGGTATTCATCGTAAACGCCGAGAAGCTGCATTGAAGGCTTGCCCGGGTTTGTGAGAGGTCCGAGGATGTTAAATACGGTTCTGAAGCCAAGTTCCTTACGGATAGCTCCTACATACTTCATGGATGTGTGATACTTCTGAGCAAAGAAGAAGCACATGCCTACTTCCTTGAGGAGCTTAACGCACATCTCAGGGCTCTGATCGATATTAACGCCGAGTGCCTCGAGGCAGTCAGCCGTTCCGCACTTGGAAGAAGCAGCGCGGTTACCGTGCTTTGCGACCTTGACTCCGCCTGTTGCAGCTACGAGTGCGGATACCGTGGAGATGTTGAAGCTGTGAGCTCCGTCTCCGCCCGTTCCTACGATCTCGAGAACGTCCATTCCCGTCTCGACTGCTGTCGCGTGCTCTCTCATGGCAGCTGCGCAGCCTGCTATCTCGTCTGTTGTCTCGGCCTTTGCGCTCTTTGTGGAAAGTGCTGCGAGGAAAGCGGCGTTCTGAGTAGCTGTCGTCTCACCGCTCATTATCTCGTTCATTACTGTATATGCCTCATCGTATGTGAGGTCTTCCTTATTAACGATCTTTACGATTGCTTCTTTGATCATAGTCTTGTCACTCCTTTTGTATAGTAATTATTTAATAAAGTTTTCAAGTATCTTCTTGCCTTCCGGCGTGAGTATCGATTCAGGATGGAACTGCACTCCGTATATCGGATATTCCTTATGCGTTACCGCCATTATCTCGCCTTCGTCCGTGAGTGCCGTTACCTTAAGTTCGTCAGGCATCGTCTCGGGTGCTGCGATGAGGGAGTGGTATCTTGCCACTGCGATCCTCTTATCAAGTCCCTCAAAGAGCTTGTCCGTCGTATCGATGTTGACGTCCGACTGCTTGCCGTGCATGAGGCGCGGTGCATATGTCACCGTTGCGCCGAATACCTGGCAGATAGCCTGATGGCCGAGGCAGACGCCGAGCATCGGGATCTTGCCCTTGAGCTGTCTTATGACCTCAGGTACGACGCCTGCATTCTCAGGACGGCCCGGGCCCGGTGAGAGGATGATCCTGTCAGGTCTCAATGCCTCGATCTCCTCGACCGTCAGCTCGTCGTTTCTTATTACCTTCATGTCGCTTCTTATGCTTCCGACCATCTGGTAGAGATTATATGAAAAACTGTCGTAGTTATCGATCAAAAGTATCATAATTCATCCTCCTGTGAAGCCTTGAGCGCGTTCATTACTGCCATTGCCTTGTTGACTGACTCGATGTATTCCTTCTCAGGATCTGAATCCGCTACGATGCCGGCGCCGCTTCTGACGAAGACCTTGCCGTTCTTCTTGTATGCAGTTCTGATCGCGATGCAGGTGTCCATGTTGCCTGCAAAATCGATATAGCCGATCGCGCCGCCGTAGATGCCGCGCTTGTTGTTTTCGAGCTCGCCGATGAGCTGGCATGCACGGATCTTCGGAGCACCCGAGAGAGTTCCTGCAGGAAGTACTGCGCTTATGGCATCGAGTGCGTCCTTGTCTTTTCTGATCTGGCCTCTTACCGTGGAGCCGATGTGCATAACGTGTGAGTAGCGCTCGATGGAGTGGAGCTTCTCGACTTCTACGGTGCCGAATTCGCTTATGCGTCCGAGGTCGTTACGTCCGAGGTCTACGAGCATGTTGTGCTCCGCAAGCTCCTTCTCGTCGCGGAGAAGATCGCGCTCGAGTGCCTTGTCCTCTGCTTCCGTCCTTCCCCTCGGTCTCGTGCCTGCGAGAGGGAATGTATGAAGGACGCCGTCCTTGAGGCTTACGAGTGTCTCAGGGGAAGCGCCTGCGACCTCAACATCCGTGCCCGAAAAATAGAACATGTACGGTGAAGGATTGATCGTACGAAGGACTCTGTATGTGTTAAAGAGGCTGCCCTCGAACGGTGCGTGGAGCCTGTTGCTCAAGACGATCTGGAAGATGTCGCCCTCGTGGATGTAGTGCTTGCCGCGCTCGACCATCTCGCAGAACTCTTCCTTTCCGAAAAGCGGCTGAGGCTCGCCCAGGAGCTTGCCTTCAAAATTCATTTCAGTAGCAGAACCGTTGATTATGAGATCCCTGATCTGCATGAGCTCCGTCTTTGCCTTGTTGTAGCCGACTTCGACATCCTCGAGCGACATGTTGGCGATGAGGATGATCTTCTGCCTGTAGTTATCGAAAGCGATGACCTTGTCAAAGAGCATCAGGTCGATGTCCTTGAACTCCTCCGTATCGTTAACGTCTACCTTTGATTTAGGCTCGGAATAGTTTATGTAATCGAAAGCGAAATATCCGACAAGTCCTCCGGTGAACGGCGGGAGATATGAAAATCTCGGACTCTTATTCTCGTTTAAGATCTGTCTTAAGTATTTGTTGGGATCGTTTGTCTCGATCGTAACGCCGCCGATGTTCATCTTGCCTTCGGAGCAGGTGACGGACATCTTAGGGTCAAAGCCCAGGAACGTGTATCTGCCCCACTTCTCGTTCTCCGCTACGGATTCGAGCATGTAGCAGTGTCTTGATACGCTCTTCAAGATCCTGACCGTCTCAATAGGTGTCCTGACGTCGGACAGCATCTCAAGGCTTACAGGGACGATGTCGTACTTGCCCTCTGCCTTGATCCTTTTTACCTCTTCAAGTTCCGGTAAAAATTTCATTTGTTTTTCCTCCTTTTACAAGTTCCGGAGGAAACAAAAAATCCTCGACAGAACTATAGATCTGTCAAGGACGAATAAATTCGCGGTGCCACCTTGATTCACGACTATGACGTCGTGCGCTTAGCGAGATACCATCATATCTCCGGCATGTAACGTATGCCCCGACGTTGCAGAATACTTTGCTTAACGCATTTGACTGCACCCTCAGCGGTCCATTTGATGACTTGTTTTCCGCCGGATTCTCAGCATCGCCGGCTCTCTGTAGGAGCATCATCACCGTTATCTCCGCGTCAACGGTTTTAATGTTGTGGTGATAGTATCACGTTTACGGGGGTCATGTCAATGTTTTCAATAGACGAATGTTAACCTTTTGAAAACAAGCGTTCTTGCTTCTGTCAAAATTACTTTATCGGTGCTAAAATAAATTTAACAAGCAAACAATTGATGTAATTCATATTTGTACCTCCTTTCTATTATTCAGGGCCGCCTTTACCAACGAGGCGGCCTTCCTCATGTAAAGGAGGCTTTATATTCAGATATGAAAACCCAGCGAATCGATGAGTTCCTTGTCGCTTTGAGCCGTGATACCCGACGTAGTCAGCATATCGCCCGATATGGCGGCATCCGCACCGGACAGGAAGCATTCTCTTCCCTTATCTTCCATTAGACCTCTTCCGCCGGCAAGCCTTATAAATGCCTTGGGAAGTATAAATCTGTAGATCGCGATCGTTCTTACGAACTCCTCGTATTCCATCTTCGGAAGATCGCCAAAGGGGGTTCCGGGTATCGGATTAAGCATATTTACGGGAACGCTCCCGATCTCAAGGTCCCTTAAGGTCAGGGCCATATCGATCCTGTCTTCCCTGCTCTCGCCCATGCCTACCAGTCCGCCGCTGCACACTTCAAGCCCTGCCCGACGCGCCTCTGCTATTGCTTTCTTCTTTTCATCATAAGTATGAGTACTGCATACCTTTGCAAAATACCTCTCGGATGATTCGAGATTATTATGGACGCGGCTTACTCCGGCTTCCTTGAGCTTTCTGAACTGTTCTTCGTTAAGCAATCCGAATGAGACGCAGACACTTATCGGACAAGCTCTCTTTATCGCCTTTACGGTCTCACACATCCTGTCGACTTCTTCATCGCTCAACCTTTTTCCGGAAGTTACGATCGAGAACCTCATCATACCCGCTTCATGATTTTTAACGGCGGCCTTGACTATCTCCTCCGTCGATAAGAGCGGATATCTTCTTATATCAGTATGGTTGCGGCAGGACTGTGCGCAGAACTTGCAGTCCTCAGAGCACATACCTGATTTGCCGTTTATGATCGTGCATATATCAAAGGCCGATCCCATAAACTTTTGCCTTATCCTGTCGGCGGCCTTTTTAAGCTCATCAAGAGGCACATCATAGAGCATGAGCGCTTCTTCCCTGCTTATCTCCTCGCCGTCCAGTACTTTCTTAGTCAGATCATTAAGTATATTACGCATTTCCGAGTTTCCTTCTTGTCCAAGGCGCGATACGGCTGCCGATAACTGAAGCCAATACGCACTTTATGATATCGCCCGGAAGGCACATGACGGCTCCCTTGAACACTACGGTCTTTACACCGAGATCATTTTTAAGATAGAGATTACTGATTGCATAGCAGTAAGCACATCCGATCGTATATACGATCAGGAGCCCGACAAATGAAGCAACAAGAAATCTTACAAACGTCGGCTTTCCCTTGAATGCGATCACGCCGGTAACGGCGGCTCCGATTATAAATCCTATGAGGTAGCCGAAGCTCGGCTGAAGGACATAGGAAGGTCCGCCTCCGCCCGTAAAGACAGGAAGTCCTGCTATTCCGAGTACAACGTAGACAGCTACCGACAATGGTGCGAGCTTAGGTCCGAGAAGAAGTCCCGCCATAGTCGTAAACATGATCTGAAGCGTAAACGGAATAAGCGGTACCGGTATCTTTATAAAAGCTCCTATCGCGATCAACGCCGCAAAAAGGGCGCACAAAACCAACCTGTATGTCTTGTTGTTCATACAAATAACTCCTTAAAAGATGTGTAGTGATATTTATTCCGGTCTGATACTGACTTCGCCTGTCGACAGTTCCTTGACGGTTCCGTCTTCGTATCTGACCAGGAGCGAACAGTCGTCCGTTATGTCGAGCACTGTCGCCTTGGAGCTTCCAACGGGCGTTATGACGTTTACTTTCTTACCCGTTACGAGGCTTCTTTCCTTGTATCTTCCTGAATAATCGGATCCTTCAGGTGCGCTGTAGATCTTGAAGAACCTGTTCAGGAACTCAGCGGCTATCCTGTTCTTGGCATCTGCCGCAGACTCCGGAAGTATCGCGCCTGCAATGCCCTTGATATCATCAGGGAATCCGCCCTTCGGCTCGTAGACGTTAAATCCGATACCGAGTACCGCATATTCAAGATGACCGCTTTCCATGCTGACCGAAGCTTCGGTTAGGATCCCTGCGACCTTAAGGCCGTCCAGGTATATGTCGTTGACCCACTTGATCTTCGACTCCCTGCCCGATACCGCGTCGACCGCTTCGCTCGCGGCTACCGCAGCCATCGTCGTGACCTTGAGTGCTTCCTGCGGCGGAAGTGTTACGGGCCTTAAAAGAACGCTTATGTATACTCCCGTATCAAGAGGCGAGTAAAACTGTCTTCCGAGCCTTCCCTTGCCGCCCGTCTGGGAGTTCGCGATTATCACGAGGCCCTCTTTGGCGCCCTGAGACGCGCGCTCCTTGAGCATGGTATTCGTGGAGACGACTTCGTCATAGACTTCGACCGTAAGACCGGTACTTAAGTACTTTCCGATACCCGACGCGGATACGATATCCGTCATGGGTGACAGGCAGTAGCCCCTGTTCTTCTGTGAATCGATGGGGTAGCCCGAATCCTTAAGGCTGTTTACGGCTTTCCATACGGCAGTCCTTGAGATATCGAGCTTGTCCGCTATCTCTTCGCCTGACAGATATGTGCCCTTGTTCTCTTCAAAGAGCTTAAGCAGTTTATCCTTCGTACTCACCTAATAAGCACCTCCACGAATGACAAGATACCACTGCCCGGGTTAACAGTCAACCACATTTTCGAAAAAGGTTAACTAACTTTCTGTTGACAATTCATTTGAACGGTGTATCATATGAATTGTAATTCATATGAACATACATTCATATAAGTTAACATCATGAGATAAGGGATGGATATAAGGATGTTTTGGGATAGGATCTCATTTATGTACGACAACTTGGAGTCGTTCAACAACAAGGCCAACAAGGAGATGACGAGGATCTGCGCTTCGCACCTCGAAGATCAGGACAAGGTCCTCGAATGCGCCTGCGGAACAGGCATCATCACCTCCGTAATGGCACCGAATTGCAGGCAGATAGTCGCGACAGACTTCTCGCCAAACATGCTCGATGAGGCCAGAAAGAAGCTTCGCGGCAGGAACAACGTCTTCTTTGAAGAAGGCGACATCACAAACTTAAAGTACGCAGACAACTCTTTTGACAAGGCCGTCGCAGGCAACGTCATCCACCTTCTTGACGAACCGCGCAAGGCCATAAGCGAGCTTAAGCGCGTCGTCAAACCCGGCGGGCTCATCATCATCCCGACCTATATGTGTGACGGAAACAGGCTCGTAAATTCAATGAAGAGCGTCTTCAAGAGAACCTTTAACGAAGAGAGCTACAGGAGATTTTGGAATGATATGGGCCTTAAGCCGCAGTACGAGACGGCTCACGGCCTCATGGACTGCTGCGTCGCGTTGATCACAAATGAGAAATAACGGATATCACTCGCCGAGCAGGTCGTGAAGCTTACGGATGATGACCTCTTCGTCGAATTCCTTAGTAGCGCGTTCCAGTGCGGCCTTGCCGTAGATCTTACGAAGCTCGGAGCTCTTAACGAGATCGCGGAGTGCATTCGTGAGCGCTGATACATTTCCCGGAGGAACGGTTATTCCCGTAATGCCGTCAAGGCTTACATATGGTACGCCCGAATCAAGCGCCGTGTTGATGACGGGCTTGCCGCACGCCATAGCCTCGAGCTGAACGATACCGAATGCTTCACTCTTTTGAACGGACGGAAGGACGAAGATGTCGCAGTCCGCGAATGCAGATTTTAAGTCCTCATCGGACAGGAAGCCCAGGAAGTGGACTCTGTCAGACATATCGTTACCGTCGACGAAAGCCTTCAGTTCATCCTGAAGCGCACCGTCACCCGAGATAAAGAGCTCGGCGCCCTTTACTTCGTGGAACGCCTTAAGGAGCACGTCGACGCCCTTGTAGTAGACGAGCCTTCCGGAGAAGAATACACGGACGGCTGACTTATCGGTCGCACGTGATGCGAGTACGTCCTTGGCAGGAACAGAAGAATAATCCGAGCTGTTTAAGCCGTACGGGATCACTACGCACTTATCCTTATACTTCGGAAGATAAGACGAGCCCTTGATGTGACCTTCTGTCGCAACGACGATCTTATCCGCGCGCTTCAGAAGATACTTCATGAACGGCTTATAGAATAACAGGAGTTTTTTCTGCTTGATAACGTCGCTGTGCCATGCGACAACGACCTTGCCCTTATAGCCCGAGAGCATCAGGGCGACATCCGCGAGCGGGAACGGAACGTGGATCTCAACAACGTCCGCGTCCTTTGCCATGCGGCGGAACTTTTTAATGAAATCGAATGATACCGGGCACGAGAAATATGTGCCGAAGCTGTTTGCACGCGTAACGTTGACGCCGTTAACATCTTCGACAGAGCCCTTGCCCTTGCCGTCCTTACAGACGAGCACCTTGACGTCGACATCGTCGAACTTCGACAAGCCCTCGGAATACTGCTTTACGAGGCTTTCGATACCGCCGATGTGCGGCCAGTAGAGTTTATTGACCTGCAAGACACGAAGCTTTCCCATCAGGCAAGTTCCTCGTATACCTTGTACAGGAGTTTTGCGGAATTTTCCCAGGTGAACATCTTTGCGCGCTCGTAGCCTCTTACAGCGAGGTCGGCTCTCAGGGCTTCGTCCTCATACAAAGACGCGAGTCCCTTGGCGATCGCCTCCGCATCATCAGGCGGACAGACGACGGCGCAGTCTCCCGTAACTTCAGGGAGCGATGCGGCATTGGATGCCAGTACCGGAACCTTGCACGCCATGGCCTCGAGAGGCGGCATGCCGAATCCTTCATAGACCGAAGGAAATACAAATGCGAGACTTCCGCACATCAGAGGAGTTCTGTCCTCGGACGCGACGTAGTCAGTAAATATCACTTTATCGGTAAGGCCCAGGGACTTTACCTGCTCGAATATCGAATCGTAGAGCCAGCCCTTGCCACCCGCCATTACGAGCTTCGGGCCGTCCTTATGTGTCTTCTCGAAAAGAGCATAGCTCTCGATCAGCTTAACGAGGTTCTTACGAGGCTCGAGCGTTCCGAGGTAGAGGAAATAGTCGCCGTCGATATTGTATTTTTTAAGGACGCGGTCGATCAGCGCGCGGTCTTCCACAGGCTTGAACTCTTCAAGATCAACGCCGCACGGAACGACTCTGATCTTACTCTCGTGCTCAGGGAAGTATTTGACGATCTCGGACTTCGAAAACTCGGATATCGTAACGATGATGTCCGCCCTCTTCATCGAGCGCTTCAGACCCGTATTGAGCATATATTTTGTCCTCGCGCGCATGGTCTCAGGGAATGCCTTGTAGACCATATCGTAGACGGTCACGACCTTCTTGCCCTTGACGAACGGCGGGATGATGTAGTTGAAAAAATGAGTGATGTCGCTGTCCTTACCGAAGAAGAACGAATACGGCAGAGGAAGGAAATTGGTCGCTGCCCTGTATACCATTCCGGGGAACGATGAGCTTTTTACCTCGACCTTGCCGCGTGCAAAACGCGCGATGCGCTCGGCCTTCACTTCAGCCGTCTTGCCCGCGAAATAATTGTACTGATATTCGTTTTGAGGGTATAGGTCGACCAATGCCGTGGTCTGTCCGGCTTCATACCAGCCGATGCCCGACATATTGTTGCTCACAAGCGGAACCGCATCAAAAGAAATCTTCAAGGCCATAACTCCTTTTTCAACAACCAAGTCGGCTTATTGTACCACAAGCTCCTCGATCATGTGCAACGGTTTTTCGCTTTCTTCCCAATCAGGGTGTCCGACGACATAGACATGGAACAGGTCGTGACCGCCTTCCTTGGTCACTCCGTCAAAGAACCTGACGTCTACTCCCGCTTCCTTCATGGCCTCGTAAAGCCCTACCGTATCTTCGTGCATCGAATCCTTGTCACTCGTGATGAGGAGCGTCTTCGGCGGCGGATACTTGGACTTTATGAGGAGGTTCTTGAGGTCCTTCGCATACTTCGGAATATGGTTCTTGTCGTCGCCTTCAAAGTACACTTCCTCAAGTCCCGAGATAAATCTCTGGCTGTCAGTGACCGCAGGGCAGATCAGTATGAGTCCCGTTATGTCGACCTTGAGCTTTTTAAAGCACATGAACTCGTGGCGGATATCCTTGTCTGTCAGGACGCCCCAGGTGCAGAACGCCAGGAACGCGCCCGCGGAATCGCCCATCAGGGTAAATTCCTCAACGCCGTATGTCTCCTTAAGGTATGCCATGGCCGTTACGATCTCGCCCACCATCTTTATGATGCTGCCTGTAGGAAAGAGCGTGTAGTTAACGGATGCGACGGGAATGCCCGTTCTCTTGGCCACGTGCATGTTGAAGCACATGTTGATCTCCTTGACGCCGTATACGAATCCGCCTCCGTGGATGTCCAGGATGAGACGCTTCTTCTCCTGGTTTTCGAAGCTCACGCCGTCAGGAAAATAGATGTCGAATCTGTGGAATATATCATCGTCGTCGATGTATCTGAAATCCCTTATCACGTTGACGTGATCGGGGTAATCCTCAGTCGCCATGCGCGGCACATCCGCATCTGTGCAAAGCTTTATGAAGTTCTTGCGAGTACGCTCCACTATGACTTTTCTGATACCCATGCGCCGCACCTCCTTTTTGACATTATACCAAACAATAAAGGGCTCTTTGTTAACGCGATATTAGAAAAACGATATTATATTGAAATATATCCGACATCATACCCGCCGATTATGTTGTATAATCGTATAGGATTTTTGCAATTCGGAGGGAATTATATGTCTGAAAAGAATATCGACAGACTGACCGGCATATTGGTCAACTTCATATGTCACGCAAGCTCTCATCTCCCTGATGACGTACTTGCCAAGCTCACTGAGATGAGAAAGGTTGAGACCGAAGGTTTCGCAAAGACAATATACGACGCAATGTTCGAAAACATGGATCTCGCAGACCAGCTCAAGAGACCTTCCTGTCAGGACACGGGTGTTATCCAGTTCTTTGTTAAGGTCGGAACAAAATTCCCATATATGGATGAACTTTCTGAAGTTCTCAAGAATGCAGTATTGCAGGCAACGGAAAAGGCTCCTCTTCGCCACAATGCAGTCGAAGTCTTTGACGAGAAAAATACAGGCAACAACGTAGGCACGAGAGTACCGTGGATCGACTGGGAACTCGTACCGGGCAGCGACAGCATCGAGGTCTTCCTCTACATGGCAGGCGGCGGATGCTCTCTTCCGGGCTTCGCGAAGGTATTGATGCCTCTCGAAGGCTATGCAGGAGTCGTTAAGGCAGTATTCGACCAGATGACTTCATACGGCGTTAATGCCTGCCCTCCTTGTCTCGTAGGTATCGGTATCGCAGGTTCCGCGGAAGTAGCAGCAAAGCTTTCCAAGAAGGCACTCCTTCGTCCTGTAGGATCTCATAACCCGAATCCGCGTGCGGCAATGATGGAAAAGGAGATCGAGGACGGCTTGAACAAGATCGGCCTCGGACCGGGCGGACTTCGCGGTCAGCTCTCCGTCATGGGAGTCAACATCGAGCAGGCAGCAAGACACCCTGCAACGATCGCCGTCGGTATGAACACGGCATGCTGGGCCCACAGAAGAGCCTGCGTCAAGATCGATGCTGACTTGAACTACGAATTTCTGACACACAAAGGAGTCACATTATGAGCGTATACGAATTTACCACACCGGTAAGCGATGAAGATATCAAGAAACTCAGGATCGGCGATGTTATCTACCTCAACGGCAGGATCGTAACAGGTCGTGATGACGTACACCACAGAGTAGTACATCAGGGCAAGGAAGTACCTGTTGATATTCACGGTGCAGCTATATTCCACGCAGGTCCTATCATGAAGAAGAACGAAGACGGCTCCTACAAGGTAGTAAGCGTAGGCCCTACGACATCCATGCGTATGGAGAGCGCCGAAGCCGAGTTCCTCAAGGAGACAGGCGTTAAGATCATCATCGGTAAGGGCGGCATGGGTCCTAAGACAACTCAGGGCTGTAAGGACAACATCGCAGTCCACACCATCTTCCCGGGCGGATGTGCCGTATTGGGCGCTGAGGCCGTAACAAAGGTAGAGGGCGTCGAGTGGCTCGACCTCGGTATGCCTGAGGCTATGTGGATCTTGAATGCAAAGCACTTCGGACCGCTCATAGTTTCCATCGATTCAGAGGGCAACAACCTCATCGACGAGAACAAGAAGCTCTTCAACGAGCGTAAAGAGCCTATCATCAAGGAGATCTCAGCAAAGGTCGACTTCCTCGATTGATGTTTGTGAGTTTCCAAAATTTACAAAACCTTTAATCGACATACTATCTGTGTACAATTTTTTTTGTGATAATGTATGATGTTTAATATTCTAAATATGGGGGGCTTATGGGCCTGAAGGAAGGAAATGAATTCACTGACAACATCCGTGTGATCTGCGTCGCACTTATCTTTTTTGCGGCTACTTATCTCAGCTCGCTCCTGGTGCAGATCTTCTTCGGATACCCTGCCCTCGTACTCGTTCTCTCCGTGATACAGCTTCTCTCGTGCGCCGTCGTCACGATCCTTTTCGGACGCTTGGGACTCGGATTATCCATCACATTAAGCTCCATCGCGTCGATGATGCTCTTCTACGATTATCTCAACAACGACCGCACGATCACGCTCTATGCTCTGAGCTTTGCGATCGCTTCGATCCTGTTGAACATACTACTGCAGATCTTCATGGGAACTGTCTACTCGCGCATGTTCAGGGTCAAGAATCTCTACAATCAGGCAAGGACCAGGATCTCCAAGCTCTCAGAAGAGAACTCCGGCGAGAGGCGCAATGACGTTCCTGCCAAGAGCATCATCGTAAGACACGAGGACCACATCCCGGCCGATTCCGACAACATCGCCGTCAGCGATCCTCTGACGACTCTCCCGAACAGATACAAGATCATAAGCATGCTCGAAAACTGGATCGATGACCGTATCAGTCTCATGCAGTCAAACGGCGGCATCAATGACGACATCGATTACGGCATCAGCATCATCTACATCTACATCAAGGACTTTATGCCGATCCTGCATATCGCAGGTCACCACACGACCGACCTCTATATCCAGGGCATCGCACACAGGCTCCGCGAATCCATCCATCCTCAGGATATCCTGGGCCGCGTAACAAACGGAGAGTTCATCGTCATTGCCAAGAGAACGCTTAGCGATGAGGAATACAGAGAATACGCAGAGCTTCTGACTTCGGTCATCGCAAAGAGCTTTTCACACGAGAACCATAAGGTAGACGTCGCTACGGCTATCGGTCTTGCTCGTTTCCCTGATAACGCGAGGTTCTCGAGCGACCTCATCAGCTGCGCGGAGTTTGCCATGAACGCAGGCGCCCAGACTGCAGGCAGAGGCAATAATTCCAGTGTTACTTTCGATGAAGTAAAGGAAGATGTCCATCACATCGTTTATACCACCCATTTCAAGGGCGAGACGTTAAAGCGTATGGAGGAGAAGTTCCCTCTGGCTATGAGGAACGAAGAGATCTACGTTGTATATCAGCCGCAGTACGATCAGGACGGTCAGCTCACGGGCTTTGAAGCATTCCTTCGCTGGTACAACGAAGAGCTCGGCAAGATCAAGGCTATCGACTTCCTGCAGCTTGCTGAGAAGTGCGGTCTCATCTACGAACTCGGTAAGTACTGTATCGATAATGCCGTATCAATGCTTTCGAGGATCAATAAGAAGAATCCGAATCTCAAGATGACGATCAACGTATCCGAGTCCGAGCTCAAGAACGGTTCAGTCCCGGGCATCATCGCCGATGCGATCGCCAAGTATAACGTAAATGCTTCAAACGTCGTTATCGATATCCCTGAAGAGTGCCTGACGTCCTCATTCAGTGAGGTCCGTCCAACGATCAACTATATAGCTTCTTTGGGAGTTAAGATGACTCTCGATAACTTCGGCCGCGGATATTCATCACTCAACAATATCCCGCTCATGCCGATCTCCGAGATCAAGCTCGACAGCATCTTCACGAGAAAGCTCATGAAAGACGAGATCCAGGCTATCCTCACGGCTTCCATAATCGGTCTCATGCACGAGATCGACATCAAGGTCTGTGCAACGGGCGTAAGCTCATCGGATATCTTCAACGAGCTAAGGAGCTTCGGTTGCGACTGCTACCAGGGCGCTTACCTCCATAAGCCTATGAAGGCTGAAGAGGTCCCGTCCTTCCTTAAAGAGTCCAAAGTTCTCTTGCCAGCCTGGCAACAGGAAGGCCCATGATATTGTAGTAGTCGCCCTTTATCTCTTTAATGAGCATCATACCGTAACCTTGGATGCCGTACGAACCGGCTTTGTCGTACGGCTCTTTCATGTCCGCATATTCTTCTATCTTCTTGAGCTGGTACTCGTCCTTGTCGTAAAAGCGCACTTCGCTTACGTCCGCAAACGACACGGTCTTCTCCCCGCTCATAATCGTAACGCCCGTAATGACATAATGCGTGATGCCGGAAAGCTTCGTGAGCATCCTCACGCAATCCGCACGGTCGACCGGCTTACCCAAGATCTCATCATTAGTTACGACACATGTATCCGCGCCGATGACGATGACATCATCTTCACCCTTGGCTTTGAGCTCATTTAAGATCGCGCCTGCCTTCGCGGTTCCGAGGGCCTTGGTCATCTCGATCCCCGCCTCTACCATATCATCGTGCTCAGCGAGGATCTTAAGTTCGATGGCGCGCTCGTCGACATCGGCCGTCATCACTTCAAAATCTTTGGTGATAACTGACAAAAGTTCCTTTCTTCTGGGTGATGCACTTGCAAGAATTGTTCTGCTCATAAGAGGCCTCCCGCGTGATATAATCGAAACGTCTAGAATTATAGCACATACGGAGGCATGCAAAATGGAAGTACTCTTCGGCTACGCAAAAGAAAAGATCGCCGTCAATATTCCTGATCAGAACTATATGGGAACTCTCGTCCCTAACCACGTCGAACTCGACTTAACGGGAGAAGAAGAGGTCGTAAGATCTCTCCAAAATCCTATCGGAACACCGCGCCTTAAGGACATGGTCAAGAAAGGCCAGAAGATCGCGATAATCACCTCCGATATCACAAGACCGATGCCAAGCTACAAGGTAATCCCTCACGTGCTCGACGAGCTCCACGAGGCCGGCATCCCGAACGAAGACATCACGGTCGTTTTCGCGCTCGGTTCACACGGCGGTCACTCAGAAGAGCGTATGCGCCACATGGTCGGCGACAAGGTCTTTGAGACAGTACGCTGCATCGACTCCGACATGAACGACACCAAGCACCTCGGAACAACTTCCCGCGGCACACCGGTCGACATCTTCACCCCTGTCGCAGAAGCTGACTTCAAGATCTGCATGGGCAACATCGAATATCACTACTTCGCAGGTTACTCCGGCGGCGCCAAGGCCATCATGCCGGGCGTTTCAACCCGCGATGCCATCCAGAACAACCACAGCGCGATGGTCCGGCCTGAAGCCTGTGCCGGCCGCCTCGAAGGCAACCCTGTCCGCGAGGACATCGAAGAATCCGGCGCTATCCTGGGCATCGACTTCATCGTCAACGTTGTCCTCAACGAGAAGAAAGAGATCATCAAGTGCTTCTCAGGCGACAAGATCAAGGCTCACCGCGAAGGCTGCAAGTTCCTCGATTCCTTCTATGCGATCGAGCTCGAGGAGAAGGCTGACATCATCCTCGTATCCGCAGGCGGCTTCCCTAAGGACATCAACATGTACCAGGCTCAGAAGGCCCTCGATAACGCAAAGCACGCCATCAAGGACGGCGGTATCATCATCTGGATCGCTGAGTGTTCAGAAGGCTTGGGCGAAAAGCATTTCGAAGACTGGATGACAGGCCACGAGAAGTCCTCAGACATGATCGACCACATCAAGCGCGACTTCGTCCTCGGCGGACACAAAGCCGCAGCCATCATGATGGTCCTCCAGAAGGCACGCATCATCCTCGTATCAGGCCTCGAACCTGACTTCGTAAAGAGCGTCTTCCTCGAGCCGTGCGACTCCATCGAAAAGGCCCTTAACATCGCCCTTAACGACCTGGGTCCTGACGCCAAGGTCCTCGCGATGCCATACGGCGGATCCACACTCCCAAGGATCAAGAACTGATCTTAAGATTTAACGCAATTAGTAAGAGCTGTCTGCTTCCATGATACAGACAGCTCTTTTCGTTGTGTGGGTCTTGTGTGTTTTTGTCTTATTTATCCTAAGTATATGTACTGACCGTTCTGAGCGTATTCCTTTCTGAAGCACATCAGATTAAAGACGTCGCCCGGGAGTCTGTAGGATCTGACATTCATACCGGTAAAGTATACGCACTGAAGCGAAGAAAGCTTGACCGAAGTGCTGATATCGATGTTGTGCACATTAGGAAGGTTATCACACATGATCTGCTCAACCTCTGCATTCTTAGGGAACTGGATGCCCTCAAGCTTCGTGTCCGACTCGAACCTGATATGCTTGAGCTTGCTGTTCCTGGAAAGATTAAGTTCACCGCTGTATGTCTTGTTATAGATAAGCGTAAAATCAACAAGATCCCGGGATCTCTGCAAAGAGATCGATGTTATACCGCTTCCGTTGATATAGAGCGTCTTAAGGCCCGGGCCTCCGATAAAAGTCTTGACCGAATCAGCTTCAAGGACATAGCAAGTCTCAACATTACGATAATTGCTGAGATTGACGCTTCCCATCTTGCTGCTCGAGATATAGATCGTCTTGCAGCTCGTCAGATACTGAAGTCCTTCCATATCTGCAACGCCGTCAAGGTGGATAGCCTTTGCCTTGGATATCTCTGTGCTGTTCAGGTAACCGTCACTGTTCGAGTCGAACTCCTTCTTGACGATATTCATGAGTGCCTTGTCAGGAAAGATCGAACTGATCTTAAGTGAAGAATCGGCATTGATACCGACACCAAAACCCATAAGCATCGCTGATGCCATCGCGAGCGATACCATCTTCTTAAAAAATTTCATAAAAACAAACCTCCGTTTCCCGCGCCCTTTTTAAGGCGCACCGATAACCACACATGACTCCTGTCATGTAAAACCAAAACACGAAAAACAAATAATGGGAAACGTCACGAACCGCTTCTCATTTCTTATCTTCCGTGTCCGATGTTATCACAGAAAAAAAGGCCAAACTAATCTTTTTAGAAAAAAATCGCCCGATTTTTGCGCATTTTAGTCCTCGCCGAAAGGACGAACCTCCAGCCTGACGCCGTCCGGTACGCTGTAGAATACATCGCAGTCATGAGGATCCGCGATCGGGAATATGGACTGGCAGATGCAAAGCTCACCCTTATCGTTAATCACCATAGGCATATCGATATTAAGTTTTGTCTCGGACAGACTATCTTTAAGGAGACCATACATCTCATTATCTTCACTAACGATGTACGCATTCTCGAGATTTATCTCGCCGTCAACAACGATCGGAATATCTTCATACGTAAAGTTATCGTTCATGTAATTCTCGGTCGCCTCGAGTGCCTTGTCATAGAACTCGTCCTTGCTGACACCGAAAAGCCCGATGACCTCTTCATTACTCAGCACATGGCCTTCGTCAGTAAACGTATATCCCTTGTAAAAACCGTCCCAACCGCAGTAACTGTAATCGATCACGATCGAATGGAGGCCTTCCTTGCCGCTATAGAACTTAAACCTCACAGTATAATCGTCTTCGACCTCGTCTTCACCGATGAACTTATCCATGTCATCGCGGATCTGCTTGTTGAGCTTAGTTATCTCATCTGATTCGATATTGATGACCGGCAGCTGGATCGCAGTTCCGTAACCGCAATCGTCAACTGTGATAAGATCGCCGTAATCCTGCGTTGTAGTTGCTTCGGTAGTCTCCTCAGCAGTTTCCTCCGTGGTCTCTGCTGTGGTTTCTTCTGTAGTTGCTTCGGTAGTCTCTTCGGTCGTAGCCTCAGTCGTCTCTTCCGACGTCTCCTCTGCTGTTGTCTCCTCAGCAGTCGTATCTTCGGATGCGGCAGGCTTGCTGTCTTCCTTAGCCGCACATCCTTGTATTCCCGCGATCATTGCAAGCGCCAGCAGCGCACCCGTCAGTTTCTTGATCTTCATAGTATCCCCTCCGATATAAAAAGTATTTGAGATGATTATAGCACTGTTGAGCAATAAAATAAGGGATCGCCGTCAAACGATCCCTTATAGTGTGGTTGCATTAATTAAATTAGATTTTTTTCAGATCACTTGCCGTCTTTTTCAAGTGTTCTGTAAGCAAAAGCTGCGAGTGCTGCACCGAGGAGTGGACCTACGATGAATACCCAAAGCTCTGAAGCTGCCTGCGCGTTACCGTTGAGTGCTGCAAAGATAGCAGGACCGACGCTTCGTGCAGGGTTTACGGATGTGCCTGTAAGGCCGATGCCGAGGATATGTACGAGAACGAGCGAGAGACCGATAACAAGGCCGCCGAACGAACCGTGGTTTGCCTTCTTGGATGTTACACCAAGGATAGCGATAACGAAAACGAATGTGAGAAGGATCTCAACGAGGAGACCTGCCCAAGGTGAGCCGTTAACGCCTGCAAGGCCGTTTGAGCCGTATCCGCCTGTTTTGTCCTCGACAGAACCGAGGCTGAAGATAAGAGCGAGAAGTCCGCTGCCGGCGCAGGCACCCAGAACCTGTGCACAGCAATAAAGAACGAAGTCTTTAGCTGACATTCCGCCTGTTAAAAGGACACCGAGTGAAACAGCAGGGTTGATGTGACAACCTGAGATGTTTCCGATCGAATAAGCCATAGCTACGATGGTAAGACCGAACGCAAAAGCTGTGAGGATGTAGCCGCATCCGTTTGCTGCATCGCAGCCGACGAGCATTGCTGTACCACAACCGATGAGAACGAGTGTCATCGTACCGATGAATTCCGCAATTAACTTACGCATAAACTCTAAACCTCCTATTTTATAGTGATTTTATAGTAACATACGCAAATATTACGGAGGTTAACATCACGTTACAATGTCCAAGATGCCGTTGAGCTTGGCGATCGCCATGCCGTAATTCGTGATCGGGACGCCCTTCTCGCGGCACAGATCGACACGGTAGCGGAGCTCGCGTGCGTTGAGCATGCAGCCGCCGCAGTGGATGACGAGCTTATACTTTGTGATGGCGTCTTCGTCAGGGAATTCGTTGCCCGAGCAGAACTCGTAGACAGGCTTCTTGCCCGTCGCGGACTCGATCCACTTCGGGAGCTTGACCGTTCCGATATCCTCGCACTGTCTGTGGTGCGTGCAGCCTTCTGCGATGAGGACGAGGTCGCCGTCTTCCAAAGAATCGAATGCCGAAGCACCGTTCAACTGCCACTCGTAGTCGCCCTTGTACTTTGACATGAGTATCGAAAAACTCGTGAGCTTCGTCCTGCCTGCGACTACCTCGTTGACCTTGGCAAATGCCTGGGAATCAGTAATGACGAGGTCAGGAAGGGCTGCAAGCTTATCGAATACGGAAGCAAGTTCCGTCTCCTTGCAGCATACGGAGATCACGCCTTTTTCGAGAGCGGCGCGGAGGACCTGCTGCTGAGGGAGGATGATACGACCCTTAGGTGCGGATGAATCGATCGGGATGACGAGAACGATGACGGAGCCTTCGTGAAGTTCCGGCGGAAGGAGGTCGCGCTCGGGCTCAAGTTCAGGGACCGAAGCTGCCACGCGCTCGCGAAGTTCGTTGACGCCTACGCCGTTGATGGCACTCACGTAGAGGACGTTCTTGGCCGGGACTCCGAGCTTATCGAGGCTGGATGTCTTGAAGTCAGGATACTTGTCGCTCTTGTTCATGACGATCATTGTTGGGATCTCGCGCTGCTTGAGCATGTCGTAGATCTGCTCGTCTTCGTCTGAGAGGCCGAGGCCCATGTCGATTACGAGGATCGCGATGTCGACCTTGCGGACGATCTCCATGCACTTCTTGATTCGGAGCTTACCGAGCTCGCCTTCGTCATCGAGACCCGGTGTGTCGATTATCATGACAGGACCGATCGGAAGGAGCTCCATCGCCTTATAGACAGGATCAGTCGTTGTACCTTTGACGTCAGAGACTATACTTAAATTCTGGTTGGTGAAAGCATTTACCAGGCTTGATTTGCCTGCGTTGCGGCGTCCGAAAAAACCGATGTGGACGCGTTCTCCTGAAGGTGTTGAATTTAAACTCATGAATATCACCTCACTTTTATTTAGATTATACCACGTTAGTGTTTGAACAGTGGCTGTCTGTGTAATATAATAAAGGAACGAAACACATTGAATGGTACAGTATTATGGACTTAAAAGAGAGCTGGACAATTTTGGGGATCGACCCTACTAGTGACGTGCGGGCTGTAAAGGCTGCTTATGCCAAGTCGGTCAGATCCATTGATCCTGAGACAAATCCTGTATCATTTTCCAAGCTTCATACGGCATATAAGGAAGTCCTCGATTCCGTCAAGAAACAGGCGGAGAACGAGCATCTGCGCGAGTCTTCGAGGAAGGCCGGAAGCTTTATCCCTGATACACCCAATACAGAACGCGAAGTGCCAAGGGGCAGAGTCTCGACACTCGCTTTCTCATATGAGGAATCTCTCCTTGACGACATCCTTCAGTACAAGGAAGACAATCAGCTCTCGGACGAGCTCACTCTCAACATGCTCGAACCGTATAACCGCGTCAGGCTCATTCAGGGACTTAAGAAGAGATATAAGACCGTAATCGACGCGACTGACGACATGAGCCTCTGGCAGTCCTTCCTGGACGAGCCGCTCATCAAGCCGCTCCTTAACTACTCCGATGTCAGACAGAAGATAATGGAAAACATCGGTAATTCCACGAAGAGCCACGATGAGCTCAGAAAGCTCATGTCCGGCTACACGGGATTTGAGAAGTACCTTGGCAAGAAGGCAGTTCCGAAGACTGAGACACGTGTTGAGGAGACTGTTGATACCGCTGCGTCCAACAAGAAGAAGCGCCGTATACTGATAACCCTTCTCGTTATCGGTATCTTCATCGATGTCATACTTATGATCCTGGGCTTTGTCGCTCAGTGGGTCAAGTAAGGAGAGACGGCGCGTATGGCGATCATAGGTATCGACTTAGGTACTACGAACTCACTGGCGGCAGTCTGGAAAGACGGGCACGCCGTTATCATAAGGAATTCACTTAACAAGATCATGACCCCTTCGGTGGTCGGAACGGACGATGAAGGCAATGTCATCGTAGGTGAAGTTGCGCGCGAGCGCCTCATTACCGATCCGGCAGTCACCGTTGCGGAGTTTAAGCGCGACATGGGAACGGAGAAGAAATACGTTTTCGATGACGCCGTATATACACCCGAAGAGATGTCTGCAATGGTCCTCCGCAAGATCAAGGAGGATGCCGAGCGCTACCTCGGAGAAGAGATCGAGGAGGCAGTCATCAGCGTGCCTGCTTACTTTGACGACTTGAGGCGCACGGCGACGAAGAAGGCTGCGGCACTCTCGGGACTTAAGGTCGAGAGGCTCGTCAACGAGCCGTCGGCTGCTGCCATGGCTTATGTAGCCAGGAACCACTATCAGGAAGGCACGTACCTCGTCATCGACTTTGGCGGCGGTACGCTCGACATATCGCTCATCGACTCGTTCGAAAACACGCTCGAGATCGTGGCCGTCGCGGGCGACAACATGCTCGGCGGCAAGGACTTTAACGAGGCTATCTGCAACTACTTCATGAAGCAGAACAATATCGACGCGGCGACGTTGACGGACAAGCAGAAGGCGACGATCTATTCGATGGCCGAAAGCTGCAAGATCGCCCTCTCGACTTCCCCGTTTTCGATCATGAGCGCAGTCATCAACGACAAGAAATACGAACTCGCACTCGACAGCCGCAAGCTCACGGAGATCACCAAGGACCTCCTGCTGCGCATGAACGCGCCGATCAAGCGCGTCCTCAAGGACGGCAACACCAGGGTCAGCGAGATCACTGACATCATCCTCGTAGGCGGCACGTGCAAGATGCCGATCGTCAAGGCATATATCGAAAACCTCTTCAGAAGGCCGATGGACACTCTCATCGATCCTGATACGGCGATCGTTCAGGGCGCCGCTATCACGGCTGCGATGAAGGCCAAGGGCGAGGACTTTAAGGATGTCATCATGACGGACATCTGCCCGTTCTCTCTGGGCATCAGTTCATCCTACTCGGATCTTCACGTGGACAGGACGTCGTTCATCATCCAGAGGAACACGCCGCTGCCTGCGAGCAACGAACACAAATACTACGCCATCCGTAACGGACAGAGCGTTTTCTCCTCGTCCATCTACCAGGGCGAGAGCATAGACTTTACAAAGAACATCAAGATCGGCGAATTTTCCGTCCCGCTCAACCCTGTCGACAAGGGCGAGCTCCTCGGAACGGTCAGGTTCACCTACGATATCAACGGCATCCTCTTTGTCGATATCACGACATCGGACGGAGTCGTGCACAACATGGTCCTCAAGAACAAGAACGTCACCATGAGCGACGAGGAGTTCGAGCGCATCAAGGCAAAGCTCGACAAGCTCCGCCTGGCTCCGATCGACAACGAGGACGTTACTCTCCTTATCGCGAAGGCCGAGCGCCTGATCGAAGAGAGCCTTGATATCGAGCGCGAGATCCTGATCGAGAACCTCCTGCGCTTCAAGGCTTCCGCGACCGCAGGCAACAATCACGACATAAGAAGGAACTGCAAGAAGTTTGCCGAGTTCTTAAGTAACTTCGACGGCGATCTGATCCTCCCGGGCGAGGCAGATCAGGACGACGATGGATTACCGGAGGATTTCTTCTGATATGGCAGCGATAGGTATAGATCTCGGAACAACAAACAGTTGCGCCTGCGTATGGAAAAACGGCAAGACCGAACTCGTCCCCAACAAGACGGGCAAGTTTTTGACGCCTTCAGCAGTATTCGTCGACAACGGAACATCAGTAGTCGGCGACATTGCCGCTGAGCGCCTCATAACCGACCCGGATCAGGCTACCGCAGAGTTTAAGAGACTCATGGGAACCGGCATCAAGACGAACCTCGACGGCATCGACTATAAGCCCGAGGAGCTTTCCGCCATGGTATTAAGCTCCCTCGTCTCGGATTCCGAGCGCCACACGGGCGAAGGCATCGACGAGGTCGTAATAAGCGTACCTGCATATTTTGACAGCACCAAGCGAAGCGCCACCAAGAACGCCGCAAGGCTCGCGGGCTTAAACTGCAAACGTCTCATCAACGAGCCGTCCGCAGCAGCTCTCGCATTCCTTGAAGAGCACGGCTTTATCGAGGGCACGTTCCTCGTGATCGACTTCGGCGGCGGCACGCTCGACGTCTCCCTCGTCGACTCATTCGATAACGTAATTGAGATCGTCGCCGTATCGGGCAACACCGTCGGCGGCAAGGACATAAACGAAGCTATCTTCCGCGAGTTCTTAAGATACAACGAATTGACCGATATCGACCTCACACCTGAGGAGAAGGCTTCTCTCTACCGCCTTTCCGAAAAGGCCAAGATCGCGATCTCGGACGCGCCTGAGTACGAGATGATACTCAACACCGATGACAAGACTTATACAATGACTCTTACTGAGGATACGCTCAAGAAGATAAGCGAGCACATCTTAAAGACAATGGACGCGCCGATCAGACGAGTCCTTCACGACGGCAAGATCATGCCTAACGAGATCACGGACCTGATCCTCATCGGCGGCACATGTAAGATGCCGATCGTAAGAGAATACTTAAGCGACCTTTTCGGCCGCGACATCAAGCTCCTGACCGACCCTGAGACAGCAGTTGCCAGAGGCGCCGCGATCTTCTCGGGCAAGATGATCGGAGAGAAGAACCTGCAGGAGATCGTAATGACGGACGTGTGCCCGTTTTCGCTCGGCATAAGAGCAACGGACGCAGCCACGGGCGAGACCTACATCTCGTTCCTCATCCCGCGCAACACGCCTCTTCCTACGAGCAAGGTGCGCTCATATTACGCCACGGTCGAAAACCAGGTGCGCTTCACGATCAGCATCCGCCAGGGCGAGAGTGTCATCCCTGCCCTCAACCAGGAGATCGCATATATGGAAGTGCCGACTCCGAAGTGCAACGTCTACGATTTTCTGGGTGACGTGCGCTTTACATACGACATCAACGGCCTCCTCCTGGTCGACGTAACGACCTCGGACGGCCAAACATTCAGCAAAGAGATAATAAGCGACGGCTGCACGATCGCACCGGGCGAATACGACATCATCAAAAAGAAGCTCGAAGCCCTGCGTGAGCGCGAAGTCGACGACGAGGACATCCCGTACCTGAACGCCAAGTGCGAGCGCATGATACAGGAATCCGTAGGCGCGAGACGTGACATGATAATCAGCCGTCAAAGGGAATTTATGACAGCCATCGCCAAAGCGAATCCGCATAAGATCCGCGCTGAGAAAGATAAGTTCATGAAGTTCTTGAATGAGCTCGAGTCAGATGACTTGGGCCTCGCTCTTCCGGGCGAAGACGACGAGTCCTGATCACTTATTCGAGATATCGATAATGCAGTACTCGGCCTGACATCCCGTTCTGATCGGGATAGCCCAGTCGCCTAAGCCGGACGTAACGATAAAGTCCGTATTGCTGCGCTTCTCGAG